>JBATID010000254.1:0-3725 GCA_049667545.1 Woeseiaceae bacterium | reverse complement strand
ACGCCCATTGCCGCATTTTGCAGCGCCTCGAGCGAGGCATACTTGCCTTGCGCGCTCTGCATCGTGGAATGGCGCTCGTCGACAAGTCCAGTCAGCTTTTGATCCTGGTCACGGAGTTTGCGAATATTTTCATTGATATCCGCAAGGTGTCTTTCAAACTCGTCGCGGGCTTCACGTTTACGTAGCTCGTGCTCGACGAGCCGCTCGTAGTCGGCCTGCAGTTTTTCACGATCGGCAGACGATTTGGCGGCGTCCAGCTTCTGACGTCGCTGCACGAAACTCTGCAAACGTGATTCCAGCTGTTCGGTTCGAGTCTGCTCCACGTTCTGTTGTTGCAGCGAGCTGTTATAAGCCTCCAGGTGGCTATCCCATTTTCGCCGCCACTCATTTAATGCCTCTTCGGCACGCTGCAGCGATGCCGACGACAGGACTTCGCGTTGCCGCGCCTGCTCGAGGCCGGGCACCAACTCGCTCAACGTCAGTTCGAGCTGCTCTATTTCAGTCTGGTCCTGATTGATGTGTGTCGCAATTTCCTGCGCGCCTAACACCGCCTGCTCAAGATCCTGTTCCTGGCGTTCCCGCAATTCACGGGCATAATCGATGGACTGTTCAAGGCGGGCGATTTCCGAGCCTACTTTGTAGTAGCGACCCTGAACGCCATTGAACGTATCCGTGCTCTCGGTTTGTCGGACGCGCGCCGCTTCAATACTGGCCTCAAGACGGCGCTGCTCTGCAATTGACTCTTCGAGACGCGTCTTGCGCTCCGACAGTTGTCCATTAGCTGTAGCCGCCTGCTCATCCAGGCTCCGAGTCCGCAGAGCCAGCAGTTCTGCAGCCGTGCGCCGCTCATCGTCCTTATAGCGACCGTAGCGTTCTGCCGTTTTCGCCTGGCGATCCAGATGCTTGATCTGCTTCTCGACCTCATCGAGGACATCGAGGAGTCGGTCCAGGTTCTCTTTCGTGTGCTTGATGCGATTCGATGTTTCGCGCCGACGCTCTTTGTATTTGGAGATGCCGGCGGCCTCCTCCAGGAATACCCGCATCTCTTCGGGCTTGGCCTCGACCAGCCGCGAAATCATGCCCTGCTCAATAATCGAGTAGCTGCGAGGACCGAGGCCGGTCCCTAAAAAGACGCCGGTAATATCCTTGCGCCGGCAGCGTGTGCCGTTCAGAAAGTAGGTGGATATGCCATCCCGACTGACCTCGCGCCGGATCGAGATTTCAGCGTAATTGGCATACTGGCCTACGAGCGTCGTGTCGGTGTTGTCGAACAGCAACTCAACCGATGCTGCCCCAACGGGTTTGCGCGTGCTGGAGCCGTTAAAAATGACGTCGGTGATCGAGTCACCACGCAACCGGCTTGCCGAGCTCTCACCCATCACCCAGCGCACGGCGTCGATCACATTGGACTTGCCACACCCATTCGGACCGACAACGCCAACCAGGCTGCTCGGAAAGGTAATGGTGGTGGGGTCAACAAAGGATTTGAAGCCGGCGAGCTTGATCTTGCTTAATCGCATCGTTTGTGAGGGCCAATATCCCGTAAAAGGCGCCTAGTGTAATGGAATTCCGGCAATAAAACGATTGTCTCCGAAAAAAGACAGATCGACGCGCAAGCCTGTAATACCAAGGTTTGCGCGACCCCTGAAGGCCTCAAAACGAGCGAAAAATAAACCCTTCCATGCTGCCGCAAGCCATGTATAATCCTGCGCTTTTCTGTCCCCGGCAGGAGTCCACGATGCCCGTAAAGAAACCTGCAAGCAAGAAGCGCAAAAAAGTCACAGCCTCACGCAAGAAGGCTGTTGCCAAGAAATCGACGGCGAAGAAGAAAGTCGCCAAAAAGAAAGCTCCTGTGAGGAAGAAGGTCGCGCAGAAGAAAGTCACCAAGAAAAAGCCCGCTGGCGAAAAGAAAGCGCCTGCGCGAAAAAAAGCGGCAACTAACAAGGCCACGCGGAAAAAAACCACGGCCAAGAAAGTGACCAAGAGAAAAGCGCCTTCCCGTAAGAAGGTAGCTAAGAAGAAGGTCGCGAAGAAGAAAGCGGCGTCCAAGAAGAAGGTCGCGAAGAAAAAAGTCGCTAAAAAGAAAGCTGTCAGCAAGAAAAAGGCGGCTCCCAGCAAAGCTCCCAGTCGTAAACGCGCCCCTGTTCGCAAGCCAGCTGTACGCAAAGCACCGGCCAGAACGAAAGCGCGTGGCGATGTTCTATCGGGGCCCATCCACGGCGTTGCGCCCTATGCAGCGAAGCGTGGTGAGGACTACATGAGCGACAAGCAACGCGAGCACTTCCGTACCATCCTGACGGCCTGGAAGCGCGAGCTGATGTTTGAAGTCGATCGGACTGTGCATCACATGCAGGACGAGGCGGCAAACTTCCCCGACCCTAATGACCGTGCTACGCAGGAATCGGAATTTGGCCTGGAACTCCGAACACGCGATCGCGAACGCAAGCTGCTCCGTAAAATTGAGCAAGCGCTGGTTCGCCTCGACGAGGGCTCTTACGGGTATTGCGAGGACACCGGTGAAGAAATCGGCCTGAAGCGACTCGAAGCCCGTCCGGTCGCAACGCTCTCCCTTGAGGCGCAGGAGCGCCGCGAGCTCGCAGAACGGCAGTTTCGCGATCGGGACGATCGCTACCGATAACGCCGGCCAAGCAATGCCGACGCGCGCGACCGCCCGGTACGTCGGCCGGTTTGCGCCGTCACCGACCGGACCTTTGCATTTCGGCTCGCTGGTCGCAGCCGTGGCCAGCTATTTGCAGGCAAGAACCAACCGCGGTCGTTGGCTACTGCGAATAGAGGATATCGACCCGCCACGTGCACAAGCCGGCGCGAGCGAGACTATTGTTCGTGCCTTGCAGCATTACGGTTTTGAATGGGACGGTGAGATCATCCTGCAGAGTGCGTCCGCTGCGGCGCACGAGCAAGCCCTCCAGCAACTGATAGATCTTGGGCATGCCTACCCCTGCGGTTGCTCGCGCCGGCAGCTTGCCGATGTCCCGCGGGGAGCGTTGGGACCTATATACCCGGGCACCTGTCGCGATGGCTGTGAGCAGCACGACACCGCGATCCGGGTGCGCACCGATGATCACGGCATCGAGTTCGATGACGGCCTCCAGGGCATGCATGCGCAACGCCTCGAAAGCGAATCCGGCGACTTCGTCATCCGCCGCCGCGACGGGCTGATTGCCTATCAACTGGCCGTGGTCGTCGATGATCAGCTCGAGGGCATCACGGAGGTCGTTCGCGGCATTGATCTCATCGACTCGACGCCTCGCCAAATCTGGCTGCAGCGGCTGCTTGGGTACCCTACGCCGCAATATGTGCATATACCGGTGGTGACGCACCAGAATGGCGACAAACTCAGCAAGCTCACAGGCGCGCCCGGTATCCCCTGGGATAACGCTCCGACCGTATTGGTGGCGGCTCTGAGAGCGCTGCAGCAGGACCCGCCAAAGGCGCTCACAAAGAGCACCTTGGCCGAGATTTGGAATTGGGCGATGCAAAACTGGTCCCTGGACGGCATGCAGGCCATGACGGCCGTCCAATACACTGAGTGCCTTGACATCAACCCCTCAGATAGCCTAGCTTGACGGTTGCAGCGGAGATTCGCTCCCCCGCCCTCTGCTGCAAGCCTGAAGGAGTTTAATCACTCCATGGCTGGCCCCCTGCGATTCGCAGGGGGCCATTTTTTTACCCATAAATACTGACCCGCCCAAGTAGCCAATGCC
>JBATID010000253.1:0-6457 GCA_049667545.1 Woeseiaceae bacterium | reverse complement strand
GAGACGCAGCTGACGCCGGAAGAGAAGCTGCTGCGTGCCATCTTCGGTGAGAAAGCGTCTGACGTGAAAGACACGTCGCTGCGCGTGCCACCGGGCATGGACGGAACGGTTATCGATGTGCGTGTGTTCACTCGCGACGGTGTGGAGAAGGACCTGCGTGCCTTGTCTGTCGAGAAATCCGAGCTTGAGAGCGTCCGCAAGGATCTCGATGATACGCTGCGAATTCTCGAAGAAGATATCTACGAGCGCGTCGAGCGAATGCTCACAGCCAAAGTTGCACAGGGCGGGCCGAACAAGCTGCAGTCGGGTAGCAAGATTACCAAGGCATATCTTGAGGAGGTACCGCGTGAGCAGTGGTTCGAGATTCGGCTAAAGAATGACGAGGCGAATGAGCAGCTGCAAACGGCGTTCGAGCGCCTGAAGTCGCAGCGCGACGAATTTGATCGGCGCTTCGAAGAGAAGCGCGTCAAGATCACGGCCGGCGATGATCTGGCACCAGGCGTTCTCAAGATGGTGAAGGTCTACCTGGCGGTCAAGCGACGCATCCAGCCTGGTGACAAGATGGCTGGCCGTCACGGCAACAAGGGCGTTATTTCGACTATCGTTCCGGTCGAGGATATGCCGCATCTCGCAGACGGCAATCCTGTCGATATCGTGCTGAACCCGCTCGGTGTACCGTCACGCATGAACGTCGGGCAGGTGCTCGAGACACACCTTGGCTGGGCGGCGAAAGGCGTCGGCAAGAAAATCGACGAAATGCTCAAGGCGCAGGCGTCAATTACCAAGCTGCGACAGTTCCTTGATGCCGTCTATAACAAGACGGGCGGTGGCGTTGAAGATATCAAGTCGCTGAGCGATGCTGAAGTCCTCGAATTGGCCGGCAACCTGACCAACGGTGTGCCAACGGCGACGCCGGTTTTTGACGGCGCCACCGAAGCCGAGATCAAGGGTCTGCTGGAGCTCGCTGGTCTCGATACGTCCGGGCAGTCGACGTTGTACGACGGCCGTACAGGTGACAAGTTCGACCGCGAGGTTACCGTAGGCTACATGTACATGCTGAAGCTGAATCATCTTGTCGACGACAAGATGCATGCGCGTTCGACCGGGCCTTACAGCCTGGTTACGCAACAGCCGCTCGGTGGTAAAGCGCAATTTGGCGGACAGCGTTTCGGTGAGATGGAGGTCTGGGCGCTCGAAGCTTATGGCGCTGCGTACACCTTGCAGGAAATGCTGACGGTGAAATCGGATGACGTGCAGGGCCGCACCAAGATGTACAAGAACATCGTGGACGGCGAGCACTACATGGATGCCGGAATGCCTGAGTCGTTCAATGTGTTGGTCAAGGAGATTCGCTCTCTCGGTATCAACATTGAGCTGGAGACAGACTAATGAAAGATCTGCTGAATCTATTCAAGTATCAGAACCCGGTCGATGATTTCGATGCGATCCGCATCGGGCTGGCGTCGCCAGAGATGGTGCGTTCGTGGTCCTTTGGTGAAGTGAAGAAGCCCGAGACGATCAACTACCGCACGTTCAAGCCGGAGCGCGATGGGCTGTTCTGCGCCAAGATTTTCGGGCCGATAAAGGACTATGAGTGCCTGTGCGGCAAGTACAAGCGCCTCAAGCATCGCGGCGTGGTTTGCGAGAAGTGCGGTGTCGAAGTCACGCAGACCAAGGTTCGTCGTGAGCGCATGGCGCACATTGACCTGGCGAGCCCTGTTGCCCATATCTGGTTCCTTAAATCGTTACCGTCGCGCATCGGGTTGATGCTCGACATGACGCTGCGCGAAATAGAACGTGTGCTGTACTTCGAGGCGTTTGTCGTCGTCGAGCCCGGCATGACGGAGCTCGAGCGCGGCCAGTTAATGACCGACGAAATGTACCTCGATGCACTTGAGCAGTACGGCGATGAATTCGACGCGCGCATGGGGGCTGAAGCGGTCCGTGCGATGTTGATGACCATCGACCTGCAGCGCGAAATGCTGAAAGTCCGCGAGGACATGGGCGCGACTCGTTCCGAGACCAAGATCAAGCGGCTGTCGAAGCGCCTCAAACTGATCGAGTCTTTCGTTGAATCAGGCAACAAGCCGGAATGGATGGTGCTGACCGTATTACCGGTATTGCCGCCGGACTTGCGTCCGCTGGTACCGCTGGACGGCGGTCGCTTCGCAACCTCTGACCTCAACGATCTTTACCGTCGAGTGATCAACCGTAACAACCGCCTGCGCCGGCTGCTGGAGCTGAATGCGCCGGACATCATCGTGCGTAACGAAAAGCGCATGCTGCAGGAGTCAGTCGATGCGCTGCTCGACAACGGTCGACGCGGCCGGGCGATCACAGGCACCAATAAGCGTCCGCTGAAGTCGCTCGCCGATATGATCAAGGGCAAGCAAGGTCGGTTCCGTCAGAACCTGCTGGGCAAGCGCGTGGATTACTCCGGGCGATCCGTAATCGTCGTCGGACCGACGTTGAAACTGCATCAGTGTGGGCTGCCGAAAAAGATGGCGCTCGAGCTTTTCAAGCCATTCATTTTCTCCAAGTTGCAGCTTCGCGGCGAAGCAACCACGATCAAAGCGGCGAAGCGCCTCGTTGAACGTGAGGGTTCCGAAGTCTGGGATATTCTCGAAGAGGTTATTCGCGAGCATCCGGTCATGCTGAACCGTGCGCCAACGCTGCACAGGCTTGGCATCCAGGCTTTCGAACCTGTGCTGATCGAAGGCAAGGCCATCCAGCTGCATCCGCTGGTTTGTACGGCCTTTAACGCTGACTTCGATGGCGACCAAATGGCCGTGCACGTGCCGCTGTCGATCGAGGCGCAGCTCGAAACGCGCGCGTTGATGATGTCGTCAAACAATATTCTGTCGCCGGCTAACGGCGAGCCCATCATCGTGCCGTCGCAGGATGTCGTACTGGGCCTTTATTTCATGACCCGTACGAAAGTCAATGCGAAGGGCGAAGGCATGGTTTTTGCCAGTCTTAACGAGGCGCGACGCGCCTATGAGACGGGCGCTGCAGAGCTGCAGGCACAGATCCGGGTGCGCGTGACCTTGCATGAACGCGACGCTAATGACGAGATCGTCAAGGTCACCCGCATTGTCGATACCAGTATCGGGCGTGCCCTGTTGTCCGATATTTTGCCGACCGGGCTCGAGTTCACTCACATCAACCAGACGATGACGAAGAAAGCGATATCCAATGTCATCAATGCCTGTTACCGCCAGCTCGGCCTCAAGAAGACGGTCGTGTTTGCTGATCGGCTGATGTATACGGGTTTCCGCTTCGCCACGACGGCCGGTATCTCGATCGGTGTTAACGACATGGTCGTGCCGGAGAGCAAGCCGGAAATTCTTGAGCGTGCGGAGACCGAGGTTAAGGAGATTCAGGACCAGTATGGTTCCGGTCTGGTAACCGACGGCGAGCGCTACAACAAGGTCGTCGATATCTGGTCACGTACCAACGACCAGGTAGCGAAAGCGATGATGGACAAGCTTGGTACCGAACTCGTCAAAGATGCGTCGGGCAAGCTGGTCGAGCAAGAGTCCTTCAATTCGATCTACATGATGGCCGACTCCGGTGCTCGTGGCTCGGCGGCACAGATTCGCCAGCTCGCTGGTATGCGTGGCCTGATGGCCAAGCCGGATGGGTCGATCATCGAAACGCCGATTACGGCCAACTTCCGTGAAGGTCTCGATGTACTGCAGTACTTTATCTCGACTCACGGTGCGCGTAAGGGTCTTGCCGATACGGCGCTGAAGACGGCTAACTCAGGCTACCTGACACGCCGACTTGTTGACGTAGCGCAGGACCTGGTGGTCACCGAAGTCGATTGCGAAACGCGCAATGGCGTTGCAATGGCACCGCTGGTTGAGGGTGGCGATATCGTCGAGCCGCTTGCCGAGCGTGTACTTGGTCGTGTGCTCGCGGAGCCGGTATTGATTCCGGGCACTGACAAAGTGGCGTACGATGCGGGCACCATGCTTGATGAAGCAACGGTAGTGCGTCTCGAAGAGCTGTCGATTGACCAGGTAATGGTGCGCTCACCAATCACCTGCGAAGTTCGTTATGGTGTTTGTTCGCAGTGCTACGGCCGTGACCTGGCGCGTGGTAAGCGCATTAACATTGGCGAAGCTGTCGGCGTTATCGCTGCGCAATCGATCGGTGAGCCGGGTACGCAGCTGACGATGCGTACGTTCCACATTGGTGGCGCCGCATCGCGTTCTGCCGCCATCAACAATATTGAGATCAAGTCGAACGGCACAGCCAGGCTGGTCAATATCAAGACGGTGGCGCACCACAAGGGTTACCTTGTGGCGGTATCACGATCGGGTGAGATTTCTATTGTTAACTCGATGGGCCGCGAGCGCGAGCGTTACAAAGTGCCTTATGGTGCGACCATCACGATCCAGGACGGTAACGAGGTCAAGCAGGGCCAGATCGTTGCGACCTGGGATCCGCATACGCACCCCGTGGTCACGGAAGTCGAAGGCAAGATCAATTTCCAGGACTTCATCGACGGCGTGACGGTTGCGGAGCAGATTGATGAATTTACCGGCCTGACCAGTATTGTCGTACTGGATCCGAAGAGTCGCGGCGGCTCCGGTAAGGATTTGCGTCCGGTGGCCAAACTGGTTGACGACAAGGGCAAGGACATATGCTTCGCCAATACCGATATTCCAGCGGTATATGCGTTGCCGGTCGGCGCTATTGTCTCGATGGCCGACGGTGCCAGCGTGTCGGTGGGCGATATTATCGCGCGCATACCGCAGGAATCTTCAAAGACTCGTGACATCACGGGTGGTCTGCCGCGCGTTGCCGATCTCTTCGAGGCTCGCAAGCCCAAAGAGCCGGCGATCATGGCTGAGCATACCGGTACGGTTAGCTTTGGTAAGGAAACCAAGGGTAAGCGTCGCCTCGTAATTACGGGTGAGACGGATGGCTATGAAGAGCTGATTCCCAAGTGGCGACATCTCAATGTGTTTGAGGGTGAACAGGTAGCACGCGGCGAAATCATCGCTGATGGTGAGCCGAACCCGCATGACATCCTGCGCTTGCAGGGCGTTGAAAATCTCGCCGATTACCTCGTGCGCGAAATCCAGGACGTCTATCGCTTGCAGGGCGTGAAGATCAACGACAAGCACATCGAGGTCATCATTCGCCAGATGTTGCGCAAGGTCATCGTTGCGACGCCGGGCGACAGCAACTTCCTGCGCGGTGAGCAGATCGACAAGGCACGCTACTTCGAGGAAAACGAGCAGCTGGAAGTGCAGGGTAAGGAACCTCTGACGATCGAGCCCGTGCTGCTCGGCATTACCAAGGCATCGCTGGCGACAGAATCGTTTATTTCGGCGGCTTCATTCCAGGAAACAACGCGTGTTCTGACAGAGGCTTCGGTACGCGGTCTGCGAGACGAGCTTCGTGGTCTCAAGGAAAACGTCATCGTTGGCCGCCTGATTCCGGCTGGCACCGGTTTTGCGCACCATGCGGAACGCCGGCGTACGCGTGAGCAGGATCTGTCGGATCAGCTCCGAGAGCTCGAGCAGACGCAGTTGGCGGAGAAGGCTCTGGCGGCGGCGGAGGCGGAACCTGACACCGAGGATGCCGATGATGCGGTTGCGGCAGAAGCGTCTGAGGATGCTGGCGAGGATAGTAAGTAAACAGGGGCAGCCTAATAAAAACAAAGAGTTAGCGGCCCTGGCGGGCAGCGGCTGATACTTGCTTGACAGTGGCTCGCAGGCATCACTAAAATGCCCGCCCTTAACCCAAGGGCTCGCCGCAAGGCGGGCCCTGATTTTTTCAGAGCGCGCCTTTGGGCGGGCACTGATATCCCCGACCACTGAACTGGCGAAGTTCGGGTGTCGGGTGCGCGCGTTTACTAAGACGCAGCGCAACCGGAATGACTTTTTTTTTGAACAGACAACTTAAAAGAGTGAAGGCCCATGGCCACAGTAAATCAGCTAGTTCGTAATCCGCGTGCCACGAAGCGCGCGAAAAGCACGGTGCCGGCACTGGATGCCAGTCCGCAAAAACGCGGCGTTTGCACACGTGTCTATACGACCACACCCAAGAAGCCGAACTCGGCGATGCGTAAAGTTGCTCGCGTCCGACTGACGAACGGCTTTGAAGTGACCAGCTATATCGGTGGTGAAGGCCATAATTTGCAGGAGCACAGCGTGGTGCTGATTCGCGGCGGTCGCGTCAAGGACTTGCCGGGTGTTCGTTACCACACCGTGCGTGGCACGCTTGACTGCGCCGGAGTTTCAGATCGTCGAAAAGGTCGGTCCAAGTATGGCACCAAGCGGCCTAAATCATAAATAGAACTGCCAAAACACAGTAGGAGCGCGCCTTGCACCCCAAGGGCACGTAGCGCGCGACACTCGAACCCAGAGAGAAATAATGTCAAGAAGAACACAGGCACCGAAGCGCATGATCCTGCCGGATCCCAAGTACGGCAGTAACC
>JBATID010000252.1:0-2833 GCA_049667545.1 Woeseiaceae bacterium | reverse complement strand
GCCCAGTATTGCTGCAGCCGGAGAATCAGGTCTTGAAAGGTGAGCGCGCCGGGCGCCAGTTTGGTGCTCATTACGTGTGTCTAAGTCGCCTAAAGCCGCGAAGTATAACGGCTTTTAGCCGACATCGTTGCCCGGATACGCGGCGCGGCCACGCCCGATTTGCCCCGCGGGAGTGCACCGTCGGCCGCGACGCACTAAAATGGTGCGAGACGTCGGCCGGGCGCACCACAACGGTGCGCTGCGGCGGCCGTCGGAATTTAAATAACTACACTAAACAAGGGGTTACAACAAGCACCATTTTGGCACACTTCGTGCAAAGACACTCATCATCGGGCTGCATCGAGCGGCCGCTTCTTGTAATCACAACCTGGAGGAAAACCCATGACCGCCGCAGAGGTAATCGCTCTCATCAAAGAGTCCGAGGTCAAATTCATCGACTTTCGTTTCACGGACACGATCGGCAAAGAACAACATGTAACCGTGCCCGCCCATACCGTCGACGACGACCTGTTTGAAGACGGCAAGATGTTCGATGGGTCATCCATTTCCGGCTGGAAAGGCATTAACGAGTCAGACATGATCCTGATGCCGGATCCGGACACGGCGGTCGTTGACGTTTTTCCGGACGAGCCAACGCTGAACCTGCGTTGTACGGTCGTCGAGCCATCAACGATGCAGGGTTACGATCGCTGTCCGCGCTCGCTGGCTGCGCGCGCCGAGGCGTACCTAAAATCAACCGGCGTTGCTGACGCCGCTTATTTCGGTCCTGAGAACGAGTTCTTCGTGTTTGACCATGTTTCATGGGACGACGACATGCGCGGCGCGTTCTACAAGATCGACTCGGACGAGGGCGCGTGGAACACGGACCGCAGCTCCGAGTATGGCAACACGGGCCACCGTCCGACGGTCAAGGGTGGCTACTTCCCGGTACCGCCGGTCGACTCCCTGCACGACCTGCGTTCCGCCATGTGTCTTGCAATCGAAGAAATGGGTGTAATGACCGAGGTGCACCATCACGAGGTCGCGACGGCCGGCCAGTGCGAAATCGGCACGAAGTTCGCCACGCTGGTGCAAAAGGCTGACGAGGTTCAGATCTTCAAGTATGTCGTGCACAACGTTGCGCACGCGTATGGCAAGACGGCGACGTTCATGCCCAAGCCGCTGGTCAATGACAATGGCAGCGGCATGCACGTGCACCAGTCGCTGTTCAAGAATGGAGAGAACCTGTTCTCGGGCGACGGCTACGGCGGTTTGTCGGAGACGGCGCTGTATTACATCGGCGGCATCATCAAACATGCCAAGGCCCTGAACGCTTTCACCAACCCGGCGACCAACAGCTACAAGCGCCTGGTACCGGGCTTCGAAGCGCCAACCATTCTTGCGTACTCGGCACGCAACCGCTCGGCCTCGATTCGTATTCCGTATGTCGCGAATCCCAAGGGTCGTCGAGTCGAGGTTCGCTTTCCTGACTCCATGGCCAACCCGTACCTCGCGTTTGCCGCAATGATGATGGCAGGCCTCGACGGCGTCCTGAACAAGATTCATCCTGGCGATGCCATGGACAAGGATCTTTATGACCTGCCGCCCGAGGAAGAAAAGCAGCTGAAACTCGTGGCGTTTTCCCTTGATGAGGCACTCGCCTCGCTGGACAAGGATCGCGAGTTCCTGAAAGCCGGCGATGTATTCAGCGATGATCTCATCGATGCCTACATCGACCTCAAGATGGAAAATGTAACGCGACTGCGCATGACAACACATCCGGTTGAGTTCGACATGTATTACAGCCTGTAAAAATTGCTGGAAACTGTGAACCGGGCGGCATTTCGTCGCCCGGTTACTGGCCCAAATGAGGTCCGCGCTGCTATGCTGAGAGCATGCAATTACGAATCATCATCATCCTTCTCGGGGTCCTCGCGTCAGGGTCCGCGCTGGCGCAGGCCTATACATGGACGGATGCAGACGGCGTTGTTCATTATTCCGACCGACCGCAACCGGGTGCGACGGAAGTGGACCTTGGCAAGTACAGCGCGCCGCAAGGCAACTCTCTGGTTCGCAAGCCACTGCCGCGACGAGCAGGCACCGCTGATGACGACGACAGCACGTTCCGTTATGACAGCCTCGCTGTTGCTTCACCGGCCGCGGAAGAAACGCTGTGGAACATAGAGGCAACACTGAACGTGTCACTGGCGCTGAGCCCGGCGCTGCAAAGCGGCCATCGGGTGCGGGTGTACTTCGACGGGACGCCACAGGAGGTCTCGGGCATGAGCTTTCAGTTGCAGGGGGTCTACCGCGGCGCGCACAACCTGCAGGCGGAGGTCGTGGACCAGGCGGGCAACGTGTTGATCCGCAGCCAGCCAAGCCGCTTTTACGTGCAGCAGACCAGCGTCCTGTAACACCAGCCGGCGCCGCGCGCGCAGGCGCTCCCGCGCACGACTCGCGCAGCAACAACCCCCTCGAACGCAACGCAGCGCACGTTCTCGACAGCCTGTCCGCGGGCATCGTGCTGCTTGACACGCACCTGCTGATTGTTGCCATGAACCCGGCAGCGGAAAACATCCTCGGCACCAGCCAGGAACGGGCTCGTGGGCACTCGCTGTTAAAGCTGGTAGATGATGATCCGGAAATGCGTGACATCCTGAGCCGCGTTGTCACGACCGGCGAGCACTATGCTAACGAACTGCACCTGGCGCCGAACGAGGCGCACGCGCATGAGCGCGTCGTCGATTGCCGCGTCTCACCGATATTCACAGAGGAGGCCTGTCTGCTGATCGAGATGACCGATGTCACGCGACGCTCGCAGATAACGCGCGAAAATGCGCTGCTGATACAACAC
>JBATID010000251.1:0-4425 GCA_049667545.1 Woeseiaceae bacterium | reverse complement strand
GTTGGGAAGGGCGGGGTACTCGACGTCACTGACCGCAACAGGCAGTGATTCGGCCCGCGCCAGTGCCAGCAGTGCCAGCCGATCGAGAATGCCGGGCCAGCCTCCGGAGGCTTTCCATAGCTCTGTGCAGACGGCCAATGTAAAGACATAGTCAGGCAAGCTGCTGCCCGCGCCGCGCAGTTTGCTGTGCAGGTAGTCCTTGGTTTCCTGTTCGGTCATCGGGCGCATGTGAAAGTCATGCAGCAATCGACGCGCGATCGACTCCATCGCCGGGGCGGTGATCATGTGCTGCAGCGATTGATCACTGACCAGCACCATTTTCAGCGCACTGCCGGCCTGCACCTTGAGGTCGGCAAGTTCACACAACGCCCGCAGCGCGATGGGCCGCAGCTCATTGGTATTCTCGATAATCAACAACGGCGGTTCGTGGTACGCCGCCTGTTGCAGGGTGAACACGCGAATCAGCCCGAGCAATTCCGCGGGCGAACTCAATTCCACGTCGTAACCGAACTGGCGTAAGACCGACAGGAGCAGATTGGTGGTATTCAGGCCGGCACCGTCTACTACGGCGACAGCGCATTCCTGATGCAGCGAATTCACGAAACTGCGGATCAGGGTGGATTTACCCGATAGTGCCGGGCCCTGCATCAATGAGAGCCCCGCCTTGTCGGCATAGGTATTTTCCAATACCTCGAGAGCCGCCCTTTGCGAGGCATAGGTAAGAGTCGCCGACGGCTTTCCATGCGTCGGGAACGGCTGCTCTCTAAGGCCTGCAGCGCCTAGGTCCATATGTTGTAACTCGGTATCGTTATGTCACGGAATAATTGTTATTGTCGCGTTTCGGTCTTTTCTTATATGAAACATTTACCTGCCCGTTCAGTCTACGTCCGGGCGGCCGTTCTTGTAAACCGGAAACCTCGCCATAACCGCGTGATATGGCGCGTCGAGTGTTAATCGGAATAACATTAAGTAACTCAATTAAGTATCTGTTAACCAAGGACGTTAGCTATCGAACTTCTGACTGAATACGCCCTGCAACAAGGTCTGATCCATTGATTTCAACATTGTCGGCCGAGAACCTGACGCTGATTCGAGGGGAAAGATGCCTGTTCGAGGGCCTCGACTTTGCGGTGAAAAGCGGCGAACTGCTAATCCTCGAGGGTCGCAATGGCTGCGGAAAAACCAGCCTGATGCGCGCCATCGCGGGCATGTTGTCGCTCGAAACCGGCGAAGTTTTCTGGAATGCACAGCCCGTTCGCACGCAGCGACAGAATTTCCATGGCTCCCTGGTTTGGCTCGCCCATCGAACCGGCCTCAAAGGTGACCTCAATATGCTCGAGAATCTGCAGTTCGAGCGTTCCTTGCGGCAGCAGTCAAGCGGTGACTCCGAGCCGGTCTACGAGCGTCTGGGTATAGAGCGACTGAGAAAGCTGCCGTTGCGGTCATTGTCAGCGGGCCAGCAACGCCGTGTGGCGCTGGCGCGCCTGTTACTTGCCGACGTACCCCTGTGGATGCTGGATGAACCGTTCACCAATCTTGATCGAGAGGGCAGGAAACTCGTGATGGAACTGGTCGACGAGCACCTGGCGGCCGGGGGCCTCTGCGTGATGGCCGCCCATCAGGACGTCGACATCGACGCACCAACGACGAAGATACGACTGCAGTGAACGAATCCACCTCTTTTCAGCCGGGAATTTTCTCCGGACTCTGGGCGACGGCCCGGCGCGACCTGCTGCTCGCCTGGAAGCGCCCCGGGGATGTGCTGAATCCCCTGTTCTTCTTTGCCATGGTCTGCACCTTGTTCCCGCTCGCCGTGGGGCCGAGTGCGGAACAGCTGGAATTCAGTGGCCCGGGCGTGCTCTGGGTGGCAGCGCTATTGGCGACCCTGTTGTCGCTGAATTCACTGTTTTTGGGCGACTTTGAAGACGGCAGTCTCGATCAGCTGCTGGTCAGCCCGCAGCCGCTGCCCGTGCTGGCCCTGGGCAAGACGCTCGCACACTGGCTGACAAGCGGCCTGCCGCTTGTATTTGTGTCGCCGCTGCTGGCGGTCACTTACCGCATGCCGTGGTCGGTCGTGCCGGTCATGATGCTGACCCTGGCGCTCGGCACGATCAGCCTGAGCCTGCTGGGATCGATCGGGGCCGCGCTGACCGTCGGATTACACCGGGGCACGGCGCTATTGAGCCTGCTGATATTGCCGCTGGCCATGCCGGTTCTGCTGCTGGGCGCCAATACGGTATCGCTCGCGGCCGGCAACGACATTTATTCGACCGGTGTCTGGGCATTGGGTGCCTATGCCGTTGCATCGCTGAGCCTTGCTCCGTACGCTACGGCCGCCGCTTTGAGAATTAGCAACGAGTAGAAACCGAATTATGTGGAAATTCTTTCATCAATTGGCTTCACCGCCGCACTTTTACAGGCTGGCTGCGGTGTTCTCGCCATGGTTCGCCGTACCCGGTATTGCGCTGATCGCCTATGGCGTTTATGCGGGTCTGTTCCTGGCGCCGATGGACTATCAGCAAAAAGACGCGTTTCGCATCATTTACGTGCACGTGCCGGCAGCGTACCTGTCGATGATGGCGTACATGATCATGGCGGTTAGTGGTGGCATCGGCCTGATCTGGCGCATCAAGCTGTCGCATGCCGTTGCAGCAGCAGCAGCACCATTGGGCGCCGCTTTCACGTTTCTTGCGCTGATGACCGGGTCTATATGGGGACGTCCGATGTGGGGAACCTGGTGGGAGTGGGGCGATCCAAGACTGACGTCGGAACTTATTTTGCTGTTCCTGTATTTTGGTTACATGGCGCTACGGAGCGCCATCGACGATACGGCGAAAGCAGACAAGGCCAGTGCAGTACTGGCGCTCGTAGGTGTGGTTAACGTAGTGATTGTGCATTTCTCGGTTGAGTGGTGGAGCTCGTTGCACCAGGGACAGACCCTGATGCGCAAGGACGGACCCGCCATGGATCCGGGGATGTTGTATCCGCTGCTGGCGATGATCTTCGGTTTTACGCTGCTCTTCGGTTCTCTCTTATTGCGCCGCGTAAGAACCGAGGTATTGTTCCGCGAGCGTCGCACCCGGTGGGTGCGTGAGATGATTCTATCCGGGGAGGGCAACAAATGATGGACGCCCTTGGAATGGGCAGCTACGGCATTTATGTCTGGAGCTGTTTTGGACTTACGCTGCTGGTTGTGCTGTTTGCCGACTGGCGGGCACGACTGCGGCACAAACGCGTGTACAGGGATATTGAAGTGAGAATTAAAGCTCTAGAGGAACGTCAATGAAACCGAGACAACAACGCATGCTGGCCGTCGGCCTCGCAGTCTTTGGCATCGCCATTGCGGCTGCCTTCACGCTGCGCGCATTCCAGGACAATATGATGTTTTTTGTCGAGATTTCAGACGTCGTCGCCGGGAATCATCCGCAACAGCGAAACTTTCGAATCGGTGGACTCGTCGTTGACGGCAGCGTCGAACGTGCCGAGGGCTCGCTGGATCTGAACTTCCGTGTCACTGACATGCAGTGTGAACTACCGGTCAGCTACAACGGCGTCTTGCCGGATTTGTTCCGTGAGGGTCAGGGCGTCGTCGCACATGGCAGGCTCGGCGACAATGGTGTCTTCGTTGCCGATAAGATTCTTGCCAAGCATGACGAGAATTACATGGCGCCCGAGGTTGCCGAATCATTGGCGCAACACGTCGAGGACAAGACCGCGCCATTGCGCGCCAGCGGTTCTGCAGGGTGCAATAACATATGATTCCGGAGATTGGACAATTTGCGCTGGTCCTTGCGCTGGCGCTGGCCATTTGTCAGGGCGTGCTGCCCCTGATCGGTGCGCACCGCAACGATGCCGTGATGATGGGCGTGGCGAAAACCGCTGCCACCGGGCAGTTTGTGTTTGTCGCCATTGCGTTTGGCTGCCTCATTTGGGCGTTCCTGAATAACGATTTTTCAGTCCTGTACGTTGCCAATCATTCGCAGCTGTCATTGCCGACGCTCTACAAAGTGTCTGCGGTCTGGGGAGCGCATGAAGGCTCGCTGCTGATGTGGATCCTGATACTTGCCGGCTGGACGCTGGCGGTGGCGCGGTTCAGCAGCGGACTTCCCGAGTTGTTTTCGGCACGCGTCATCGGCGTGCTCGGGCTGTTGTCGGTCGGCTTCCTGTTGTTTTTGATACTCACTTCGAACCCTTTCGATCGCCTGTTTCCGGCGGCCGCGGACGGGGGAGACCTGAATCCGCTGCTGCAGGACCCCGGTCTCGCGATTCACCCGCCGTTGTTGTACATCGGCTATGTCGGATTTTCGGTCGCCTTCGCTTTTGCAATCGCAGCGATGCTCAGCGGTGATCTCAATCGGGAATGGGCCAAGTGGACGCGCCCCTGGACGACGGTCGCCTGGATGTTCCTGACGCTCGGTATTGCGC
>JBATID010000250.1:0-1715 GCA_049667545.1 Woeseiaceae bacterium | reverse complement strand
GCACTGCGCCCAGCGTCTTTTTAAAGACTAGTCGTCGATCGTGTCGAGTGCTTTCTGGAAGCGGTTTGCATGCGAACGCTCGGCTTTAGCCAGCGTCTCGAACCAGTCGGCAATTTCGTCAAAGTTCTCGTCACGCGCTGTTTTGGCCATGCCGGGATACATGTCGGTGTATTCGTGCGTCTCACCGGCGATAGCCGCAGCCAGATTCGCTGCTGTGGGACCAATCGGCAAGCCCGTGGCCGGGTCACCGACTTCCTCAAGGTACTCGAGGTGGCCGTGTGCGTGCCCTGTCTCGCCCTCTGCCGTTGAGCGGAAAACGGCGGCAACGTCGTTGTAGCCTTCGACATCCGCTTTGGCCGCGAAATACAAATAACGGCGGTTAGCTTGCGATTCACCGGCGAATGCATCTTTGAGATTATTTTCTGTCTTGCTGCCTTTTAGTGACACGATTTATCCCCTCTCAGATCATAGGTTCAGGCTTATTAGAACGGGTCTAACGACGATCAACTCTATGCCTCGCCCCGACGTCTGTCAACATAGCAACAGGGCCGACCAAGGCGACAGGCAGCCGCAATATTGACGCTACGATGGACGGCCTGTAGCGTTACGAAGCACCTGGCAAACGGAAGCCCGCAATGAGTTCAACAAAACCTTTCAACCTCGAGAAGTCCCTGGCGGATCTCGAAAAGCTGGTCGAGGAACTCGAGTCCGGCGATTTGCCGCTCGAGAAGGCGATGAAGAAGTTCGAGGCCGGAATAAAACTGACGCGCGGCTGCCAGGCGGCGCTCAAGGACGCCGAACAGAAAGTTGAAATTCTCCTGAAAAGTGCCGGTGGCGAGGCTCTCGAAGCGTTTGAAATCGACGACGACTAAATCGTCCTCCGGCAACCCGGCGCTGCCGCGGTCACTCCGCCACCAGTGCCATTAACGCTTACTCGTTCTCGCTGGCAACTCGCACACTGATGCCGCCGTCTGGATCGACAGTTACGGCAAAGTCGATGGGCCGACAGCAGACCTGGCAGTCTTCAATGTAGTTTTGTTGTGCGTCGGCAGGATCGATCAGGACATCGATTTTCTCGCCGCAGTACGGACACTCGACGGTTCGCGGCTCAAGTTCACGCATCGCGGGCGGGATCAGGTGTTCGTTTTGGCGGCACCGCGACTCTGCAAGCGGGTGATTAACGCACGCAGGAAGACCCGGTTGAAACGCAGCTGGCAGGCCGAAGACACCTGCTCCATCAGCGTCGAACTGACGCGCAGGATGGTGACCTGGCCATCGGCCCGAATGGAGGCCTGACGCTTCGCACCGCGGACATAGCTGGTTTCGCCAAAGCAGTCGCCGTTGGACATGCGGCCGAGATTATTCCCGTTCGCGGTAACTTTTACAGCGCCGGCAACGACGATGTAAAAACGATCATCGACCTCGCCTTCACGAACGATATCCTCGCCGTCCTTGTATTCGTGCCAGTCGGAAGCACGCAGTACCTCCCAGATCTCCGCGTGCGAGAATTCGTGGAAGAACGTCAGCGTGCGCAACAGGTCAAAATGTTCCTGGTTGTCGAGGCTGTCATACTTCTGGCGCAGGTCTTTGTAGACGCTGGTCAGTTCCGCAGCCATCACATTACCAGTGGCCATGCGTTTCGACGGGTCTTTCTGCAGCGTCGTCATGACGACTTGCTCGAGTTCTTCCGGCAGGTCGCTACGGAACGTGTGAAT
>JBATID010000249.1:0-4023 GCA_049667545.1 Woeseiaceae bacterium | reverse complement strand
CGTCAAAGAGGCGCACAACAATATTCATTACCAGGTCAGCGTACCCTGGTATGCCGCTGAAACGTCGCATGACCTGATTTCCGGCAGGCACCTGCCGATTGGATTGGGTAACGAGCTGAATGGTTACCAATACAACTGGGACTACAAGGTCGACGAACGTGAATACACGCCTGCCGCATTGCGCCGCGCTGGCGTTCGGTAGGTCAATAATGCCCGGGGGGGACGGTGATCATGCGCGTTGATGGGTCAACAGAAAAACACTGCGCGCGCGTGATCGCTGCGTACTTGTCGGTGGTCCTGGTTTTCAATGTCGGGTCTGCAATTGCAGATGAAGGCAAGGCGACCAGCTTCGTTACTCTGCCGGCGATTCAATCCGAGTCCGCAAAGGCAAGCCTCTTGCTCGACGCGGATGCGAATAGTGGACGCCTGCTGGTCGT
The DNA here is from genome assembly GCA_049667545.1 of Woeseiaceae bacterium. Classification (GTDB taxonomy): domain Bacteria; phylum Pseudomonadota; class Gammaproteobacteria; order Steroidobacterales; family Woeseiaceae; genus UBA1847. The sequence goes on along the minus strand of JBATID010000249.1, from coordinate 3,586 downwards.
CGGGGAACAGGGACATATCCTGTACTCCGATGACAAGGGCTCGAGTTGGACCCATGCGGATGTTCCCGTGTCGCTTGCGATCACTGCGGTAGCATTCGCGAGTCCGGGTCAGGCATGGGCCGCCGCGCACGATGGCTTCTTGCTGCAGTCGACAGACAACGGCGCAAGCTGGCAGGTAAAACTGACCGGCATCGACGTCGCGGGCCTGTCGGTGGCGGCGGCTGAAGAACGGGTCACGTCGCTTGAAGCGGCACTGGAAGAGGCGACGCCGGACACCCGGGAAGATATCGAGTGGGCGCTTGACGATGCGATGTTCGCGGTCGAAGACGCAACAGCGGCGATAGCAGAAGGGATTACCACGCCCCTCCTTAACGTCTGGTTCGCTAGCGAAAAGGACGGCTACGCGCTTGGCGCTTACGGCGTCTTTCTGCATACCTCGGATGGCGGAGCAACGTGGCGCCTGGAGTCAGACCGCCTGGAAAATCCGGACAAGTATCACCTGTACGACATGACGCGCAACGCAGCCGGCACTCTACTGGTGGCAGGCGAAGCCGGTACCCTGCTGCGCTCCCTGGATCGCGGTCAGACCTGGCAGCGGCCGGAATCGCCTTACACGGGTTCCTTTTTTGGCACGGTTGCGGCCGCAGATGGCAGCCTGCTCGTCTTTGGTCTCAAAGGTAATGTCTTCCGCTCCGTTGACGACGGCGCGACCTGGTCGGTCGTTGCTACCGGTGATCAACGCACCCTTCTGGGCGGCATGGTGCAGTCTGATGGCACGATCGTCCTGGTGGGTTCCGCGGGTGCCGTACTTTTGAGCAACGACCACGGTAGCAGCTTTAGCACGCTCCCGACGACCGGCAACAGAGTCTATAGCAGCGTTGCAGAGGCGGCCGATGGAAAACTTCTGTTGGTAGGATTTGGCGGCATTTCTTTGCTTGCAAGTGACGCAGTACCCGGGGGTCGTCATGAGTGAATCTAAAAACATGCAGACGGGATTGACGGGTCAGGAACGTCCACCGATAGCTGAGCGTGTTCTGTTTGAGAACAGAATTCCCGTCATCATCATTTTCGCTTTGTTGACCGCGTTTTTCGCTTTTCAGGCTCTGAAGCTCGAGCCGGACGCCAGTTTCGAAAAGATGATTCCCACCTCGCACCCCTACATCCAGAATTACCTCGACAACAAGGCCGACCTTGCGAGCCTGAGTAATTCGATCCGCATCATCGTTGAGACTACGGACGGCGACATATTCGATAAGGATTTTCAGGAAGCTCTGCGGCTTATCAATGACGAGGTTTTTTACATCCCGGGCGTCGACCGATCCGGCTTGCAGTCGATCTGGACGCCCAACGTACGCTGGAACGAGGTCACGGAAGAAGGTTTTCGCGGCGGCACTGTCATTCCCAACGCATACGATGGCTCTGAACAGTCGCTTGAGCAGCTGCGCGTCAATATTCTCCGCTCGGGCCAGGTAGGCCGCCTGGTCGCCAATAATTTCAAGTCGTCAGCGATCATTGCGCCACTCACCGACATCAATCCGGAAACCGGTGAAAAACTGGACTATCGGGATTTTTCACGGAGTCTTGAAGAACTGGTTCGCGATAAATACCAGACGGACACCATCAAGATTCACATCACCGGTTTCGCCAAAGTGGTCGGCGACCTGATTGAAGGCGCTACTCTGGTCGCTATTTTCTTCGGCGTGGCGCTCGTGACCACCCTGGTGTTGCTGGCCTTGTATTCGCGATGTCTGTTCGCAACGCTGGTGCCGATCACCTGCTCAACGGTCGCGGTTATCTGGCAGCTAGGCCTGTTGCACACGCTCGGTTTTGGCCTGGACCCCTACTCCATGTTGGTGCCGTTTCTCGTGTTCGCGATTGGTATCAGTCACGGCGTACAGATCATCAACAATATAGCGGTGCGTTTCTTTTTTGGCGCCGGTTCGTTCTGGTCTGCGAGGCGCGCGTTTCGAGCTCTCTATATTCCGGGGCTTGTTGCGCTGGTCAGTGACGGCATCGGTTTTCTTACGCTGATGGTTATTGAGATACCGGTCATCCAGGAACTGGCAATGACGGCCAGTATCGGTGTTGCTGTACTGATATTCACGAACCTGGTGTTGATGCCGGTACTGATGTCCTATACCGGCCTGTCGAAGTCTTCTGTGCGCTTTTTGCAACGCAAACAGGCCAACCCGTCGAAACTCTGGCCGTTCATCGCGAACTTTGCGAAACCGCCCTTTGCCCCCGTTGTGATTGTTGTCGCTATTGCCATGTTCGGTGCAGGACTTTATGGCAGCAAGGATCTGCGGATAGGCGACCTCGACCCCGGCGCGCCCGAGCTGCGCGCCAACTCCCGCTACAACCTGGACAATGCGTTCCTTACAGAAAATTTTACAACCAGCACTGATGTATTCGTGGCAATGATTCAGACACCGCCGCAGCAATGTGGCGAGTACGCAACGGTATCTGCGGTCGATCGATTTCAGGAGGTGATGCAAGAAACACCTGGCGTCCAGTCCGTCGTGTCGCTTGTTAATATTTCCAAGCGCGCGATCATGGCGATGAACGAGGGTAATCCAAAGTGGCATACCCTGAGCCGCAATCGATACATCCTTAACAATTCGCTCGCGTCGGTGCCGAGCAACCTGATTAACACCGATTGCAGCATGGCACCCATTCTCATTTTTCTGAATGATCACAAGGCTGAAACCCTGCAGGGAGTCATTCGTGTTGCTGAAGATTTTTCCGCTGAATACAGCACCGAAGGCGTGGATATGGCTCTCGCCGCGAGCGACAGTAGTTACATACGGTTTGTGCTCGCCGCCGGTAATGCCGGCATCGAGTCGGTCACCAATATTGTCATTAGCAAGGCGCAATACCAGATGCTGGCACTGGTGTATGGCGTCGTCAGCTTCCTGGTATTTCTGACGTTCCGGTCATGGCGCGCCGTAGTCTGCATCATCGTGCCATTGGCATTAACTTCAGTGCTCGGTCAGGCGCTGATGGCTTTCCTGGGGATAGGTGTAAAAGTCGCGACCCTGCCCGTCATCGCTCTGGGCGTCGGGATCGGTGTCGACTATGGCATCTATATCTACAGCAAGATGGAGACCTACCTGAAGCGGGGCATGACTGTGTATGACTCGTACTTCAAGACGCTGCATACGACCGGCATGGCCGTTGGCTTTACCGGGTTTACCCTGGCGATCGGCGTCGGCACCTGGATATTTTCCGCCATCAAATTCCAGGCGGACATGGGCCTGATGCTGACATTTATGTTCCTGTGGAACATGCTTGGCGCGCTCCTCCTGTTACCAGCCCTGGCGCACTACCTTGTCAAACCCATGGCGAAACAAGATTAGCCGATGCTTTAGTTAATGGGGTCAGAGTACATTTATCCAATAAACGTACTCTGACCCCATTTACGCCATTTACGTTTCCGCGGGTCATGCAGGGGAATTCATATGTCAGACGTTCGTAGAGCTTATTACGACGACAGTTCCCAACAAACGCTGCATGCAACGATCACGGCCGTCGATGACGACTGGATCGAACTCGACCAGACCATCTTCTACCCGCTCGGTGGCGGGCA
>JBATID010000248.1:0-1664 GCA_049667545.1 Woeseiaceae bacterium | reverse complement strand
AGTGAAATGCCGCGGCTCGACGTGATCGGGGTGCGACACCTTCAATCCTAAGGACACCAGGTACAGGCGCAGGTCGTTGAAGCGATCCGGGTCGGGCTTGGCGTGCACGCGGTACAGTCCCGGAATGCGGTGACGTTTAAGAAATTTGGCCGCCTGCACGTTGGCGGCGATCATGCACTCCTCGATCAGTCGATGTGCATCATTACGCGGCACCACCTCGATGCGATCGATCTCGCCGTCTTTATTGAGTTTGAACTTGGTTTGCGGCAGGTCGATCTCGATGGCGCCGCGGCGTCCGCGAGCGCCGGCAAACGCTTTGTAGAGCGCCTTAAGCTCACGAATCGAGGCTTGCAGCGGTTGCGGTACTGACGTTGTCGACCTGCCTTCGAGGAACGCCGCGACCTCGCTGTAAGTCAGTCTCGCTTTCGAGCGCATTAGCGCTTCGTAGAACTCGGAGCGCGAAACTTTGCCGTCGCTGTCGACGCGCATTTCACAGACCATGCACAGCCGATCGACTTTCGGGTTCAAGGAGCACAAGCCATTGGAGAGGACCTCGGGCAACATGGGTACGACCCGGTCCGGAAAATACACCGAGGTGCCGCGGACCGTCGCTTCCTTGTCGAGCGCCGAGCCGACGCTAACGTAGTGCGACACATCGGCGATGGCGACCAGCAAACGCCAGCCATCGCCGGATTTCTCACAAAAGACGGCATCATCGAAGTCACGCGCATCGGCACCGTCAATCGTCACGAGGTCCACCTCGCGGAGGTCCTTGCGACCCTGCTTCGCGCTCGAGGGCACCGTCGTGCCGTAGGCTTTGATCTCCTCGAGCACGCCGCGCGGCCACTGGTTCGGGATCGCGTGCGAGTGAATCGCAATTTCGGTCGCGATGCCTTTCTCGCCGGGAGCACCAATCACCGTGGTGATGCGGCCCGTGGCCTGCTCCACCTGGGACGGGTAATCGAGGATTTCGACGACGACCATGTCACCGCGTTTTGCTTTACCGCTCTCGCCGCGCGCAATCAAAATGCGGTGCGCGATACGCGTGTTGTCGGGCACGACCAGGCCGATGCCGCGTTCACGAATGAACTGCCCGGTGACCTCACGCATGCCACGCTCCAGTACGTCGACCAGTTGCCCTTCAGCCCGGCCGCGACGATCCAGACCCTTGATACGCACGGCGACACGGTCGCCGTCGAACAGCGAGCGCATCTCCCGCGCCGACAGGTAGATGTCGTCCTCGACACCGTCGTCACGCGCGACAAAACCGAACCCGTCGCGATGGCCGCTGACGGTACCGGTGACGAGATCGAGTTTCGCTGTCAGGCAGTACTCATGGCGGCGGTTTTCCAGAATCTGGCCGGCGCTGACCATGCTGCGCAGACGTTCCACGAGCTGCGCCTGGGCACGCTGTCCCTTGAGTGAGAATGCCTTGGTAATAGCCTCTATTTTCAGTGGCTTACCAGCCTCTGTTAGAAAGTCTATTAGCTTGTTTTGGCTCGGAATCGGGTGCTTGTAGGGCGTTTTCGAGCGGTTTTTTTTGCTGGGTTTGGCTTGGCGCGGCAAGTGATGCGCTCCGTTTTGGTAGATGAGTGAATTGTACAATTGACAGGCAACGACCGCTTTGAGTACAGTGCGCCACCCGTCAGGGCCGCTATTGTACG
>JBATID010000247.1:0-3271 GCA_049667545.1 Woeseiaceae bacterium | reverse complement strand
GGTTATCACATCGCCGAGGCCGGCGCGAACCCGATCAGTCAGCTGGCGTTTACCTTGTCGAACGGGTTCACGATCGTCGAGTATTATCTCGCCCGCGGCATGGACATCGACAAGTTTGCGCCCAATTTGAGCTTCTTTTTCTCCAACGGCATGGATCCCGAGTATGCGGTGATCGGTCGCGTGGCGCGGCGCATCTGGGCGCGCGCGATGAAAGAACGTTACGGCGCCAGCGCACGTTCGCAAATGCTCAAATACCACATCCAGACGTCCGGCCGCAGCCTGCATGCGCAAGAGATCAGCTTTAACGATATACGCACGACGTTGCAGGCGTTATATGCCATGTTTGACAGCTGTAACAGCCTGCATACGAACGCGTTCGATGAAGCGATCACCACGCCTACCGAACAGTCGGTGCGCCGTGCGGTCGCGATCCAGCTGATTATTTCCCGTGAACTCGGACTCAACTTCTGCGAGAACCCGTGGCAGGGCTCGTTCGTGATCAATGAACTGACGGATCTCGTGGAAGAAGCCGTCTACGAGGAGTTCGAACGGATCTCCGAGCGCGGCGGCGTGCTCGGCGCAATGGACACGATGTACCAGCGCAGCAAGATTCAGGACGAGAGTCTCTACTATGAAAGCAAGAAGCACGATGGCTCATTGCCGTTGATTGGCGTCAACACGTTCCTGCCCAAAGCCGGGGAGGAAGACGAGGTGCGCGGCCAGGAGCTGATCCGTTCCAGCGAGACCGAGAAGACGGACCAGATCGCCCACGTGCGTGCATTTCAGAAGAATCATAGTGACGCGAGCAAGGCGGCGCTCGAGAAGCTGCAGGCAGTGGCTCGCGAGCGTGGCAACGTCTTCGCCGAATTGATGGAGACGGTCAAGTGCAATTCGCTGGGGCAGATTTCAGCGGCGCTCTACGACGTGGGCGGCGAGTATCGGCGCAACATGTAATGCAAAACTCCGGCAACAGGAATACACAGTGAGCGAAATTGTAAAATACGAACAACATGGCAGCGTTGCGGTCATTTCGCTGAATCGGCCTGATTCGCTGAACGCGTTCACCAGCGGTCTGTGTGAAGCGCTGCTGCCGGCACTCGAGAAAGCGCGTGACGATGATGCGATAAGAGTGATTGTGCTGACTGGCGAAGGTCGCGCTTTCAGCGCCGGCGCGGACCTGAAGTCAGGGTTTGAGGGTAAGCGCACGACGCAGGAAAAGCTGCAATACGAATACCGTCCACTGCTGACGGCAATTGCCGAAATTCCGAAGCCGGTCATTGCCGCGGTTCCTGGCTTCGCGGCTGGCATCGGCATGTCCTTTGCGCTGCATGCGGATCTCGTGATCATGGCCGAGGATGCCTTTCTGCTGTCCCCGTTCACGACAATCTCGCTGGTGCCGGATGGCGGTGCAAACTGGCTGCTGGTCAGGCAGCTGGGCTATCACCGTGCATTCCAGCTCAGCATTGAATCGGAGCGTATTCCCGCTGTGCGTTGCGTAGAGCTCGGTCTTGCCAACCGGACGGCACCGCAAGATGAGCTCCGCGACGCGGCCATCGCGTGGGGCCAGGCGCTGAGCAAACGCGCGCCGTTATCGCTGGCTGCGACCAAGAAAGTGATGCGCCTGGCCATGGACAGCGATTGGGCTGACTGCTTCGATAAAGAAGCAGAGTTGCAGGAAGCGCTGCGCAATTCGGGCGATGCCGAAGAGGGCGTCGCCGCGTTTCTCGAAAAACGCCAACCTGACTTCGAAGGCAAGTAGACGTATCGAGCAATTTGCAGAGTACTGCTGACGGAAAGACAGTGATGAAAAGAAAGATATTCGACGAAGAGCATGAGATGTTTCGCGACACCGCCCGTGCTTTTATGAAAAAGGAAATCGAGCCGCACAGCGATCGCTGGCACGAGCAAGGCATCGTGGATCGTGAGGCTTACCTGAAAGCGGGTGAGATGGGCTTCCTGCTGATGTGGGCCGATGAAAAATACGGTGGCATCGGCGTGCGGGATTTTCGCTACGAGCAGGTCCTGATTGAAGAGAACGCGTTCTACGGCGATCCGGGCTTTTTCATGACGCTGCACAGCCGTCTCGTCGGGCCGTACTTTGACAGCTTTGCCAGCGACGAGCAGAAGGCGCGCTGGTTGCCAAAGTGCATTAGCGGCGAACATATCCTGGCGATCGCTATTACCGAGTCGGGCGCCGGGAGCGACGTTGCCGGCCTGCGTACGAAGGCCGAGGACAAGGGTGATCATTACCTGCTGAACGGCTCCAAGACCTATATTTCCAACGGTATTCTCGCGGACCTCGTCATCGTCGTAGCGCGCACGGAGCCGAACAGCAGGCACGGGTTTTCGCTGTTCGTTGTCGAGCGCGGCATGGAGGGTTTCGAGCGTGGCCGGAACCTCAGTAAGATGGGCCTGAAGAGCCAGGACACCGCCGAGCTGTTCTTTAATAACGTCAAGGTGCCAAAAGAAAATTTGCTCGGTGAATTCAATCGCGGTTTCTATCACCTGATGCACGGGCTGGCTGAGGAGCGGTTGCTGGGCGCTTGTGGCTATGTTGCCAGTGCCGAAGCAGCGTTCAACCTGACGCTGGAATACGTTAACGACCGTAAGGCATTCGGCCGGCCGCTCGCCGATTTTCAGAATACGCGATTCAAGATGGCCGACATGCGCACCGAGATCGACGTTGGCTACGCGTTCGTTGATCGCTGCGTAGAGGCACACAATGAGGGCGAACTGACGGCGGAAGATGCGGCGAAAGCGAAGCTCTGGACCAGTGAACTGGAAGGTCGTGTCACCGATGAGTGTGTGCAACTGCATGGCGGTGCCGGCTACATGGATGAGTACAAGGTATCGCGCCTGTATACCAATGCACGCGTATCGCGAATCTACGCCGGCAGCTCGGAAATCATGCGTGAAATCATTGCCCGGTCGATCGGGCTCGATCCGCGCAAGCGGCAAAAAGCGTCGAAAGCCGACGCGGCCTGAGGGGCGAGCTGATGCGTACCGCTTTTATCGGGCTCGGTGTCATGGGCTACCCGATGGCCGGCTTTCTTGCGAAAGCAGGTCACGAGGTCGTCGTCTATAACCGCACCGCCTCCAGAGCTGAAGTTTGGGCGAACGAATTTGGCGGTCGCAGCGTGGCTACGCCGGCGGCGGCTGCCGAGAAGGCCGAGTTTGTTTTTTGCTGCGTGGGCAACGACGACGATGTGCGTGAGGTGGTACTCGGTGAACACGGAGTTCTGGCAGGCGCTGAATCGGGTGCGATCATTGT
>JBATID010000246.1:0-1538 GCA_049667545.1 Woeseiaceae bacterium | reverse complement strand
ATGTATATAACATGCGCCCTTTCCGGGTGCAAAGTGACAGGTCTCGAATGCGATATATAATATTATAACTGATTGATTTTTATAGGATCAGGGTTCGTCTTTCGTGCCCATTTGCTTGCGGTCGGCGAGCACCGTATCGATGAGCCCGTAGTCGACCGCCGCCTCGGCACTCATGAAATTGTCTCTTTCGAGGTCCTGCTCGATGCGCTCGACGCTTTGGCCGGTGTGTTTTGCCATAATCTGGTTCAGCCGCCGCTTCAGTTCCAGCACTTCCTGGGCATGGATGTGGATATCGGTCACCTGGCCCTGATAGCCGCCGCTCGGCTGGTGCACCATCACGCGAGAATGCGGCAGTGCGAACCGTTTGCCCTTGGCACCACCGGCGAGCAGCAAGGCGCCCATGCTGGCCGCCTGGCCCACGCAGATGGTGGATACGTCGCAATTGATGAATTGCATCGTGTCGTAAATCGACAGGCCCGAGGAAACGACGCCACCCGGCGAATTGATATACAGGTGGATATCCTTGTTCGCGTTCTCGGACTCGAGATACAGCAGCTGCGCCACGATCAGGTTGGCCATCTGGTCTTCGACCGGCCCGACAATAAAAATCAGCCGGTCTTTTAACAGCCGCGAATAGATGTCATAGGCCCGCTCACCGCGCGCCGTCTGTTCGACGACCATTGGCACCAGGTTCAATGCAGTTGCACTCATAATATTGTTCCGTTAGTTGCTGCAGCTCGAAGCGTTAATTGTCTCACGAAGCCGGGGCGTTCATGTACTCCTTGAACGCGATCTTCTTCGTCTTTGCCTTGCCGTTTTTCATCAGCCAGTCGATCGCCAGTTGTTCGACCACCATCGGCTCGACTTGTTTCAGGACTTCCGGGTTGCCCATGTACATGTCGACCATCTGCGCCGCATCCTCGTACCCGGCACACATTTCCTCGACGTGCCCGCGAATGTGACTGCTGTCAGCTTTCAGGCCCTGGTCGACAATCACCTGGCGCAGCAGCAGACCCAGTCGCACGCGCTTCTCCGCGGCCACGGAAAATGTCTCGATCGGCGGTGCCTTGTCGTGATCCTCGATGCCCATACGCCGCATGGCGTCATGCTGCAGGGAATGGGCCTCCTGGTGCTTGAGCGTCTGCGGAATATCGAGCGGGTTGGCCGCCAGCAGCCCCTCCATCACCTGCTCACGAATATCCGCTTTTACTTTTTGCTGCGACTCGCGCTGCATGTTGTCGCGGACGTCCTGCATGAACCGTTCCAGCCCGCCCTCCGTGACGTTGAACATCTCGGCGAACTCATCGTTGAGTTCAGGCAGCACCTGTTCCTCGACGCGGTGCGTCTTGATCGAGAACCTGGCTTTTTTACCGGCGAGCTCCTCCGCATGGTAATCCTTGGGGAACTTGACCGGAAACGTCTTTTCGTCGCCCGCCGCGATGCCTTTCAGCCCTTTTTCAAAGTCCGGCAACATCTGTCCCTCGCCCAGCACCACCGGAATCTCGGTGCCCTGGCCGCCCGGGAACGCCTCGCCGTCG
>JBATID010000245.1:0-1681 GCA_049667545.1 Woeseiaceae bacterium | reverse complement strand
TATCACAGGAAAAGGCGAACTGGACGATGCACCCGAACAACCCGATGCGCAAGACGGAATAAGCCATGCCTCTGACGAATGAAGAGCTGATCATCAAGGCCATTGCGGCGCGCGAACAGGCCTATTGTCGATACTCGGGCTACAGCGTCGGTGCCGCCATTGTGGACGACCTGGGTCAGCTGCACGAGGGCTGTAACGTCGAAAACGCCGCCTACCCGTTGGGTAATTGTGCGGAAGCCGCGGCGATCGCCGCCATGGTGCAGCGCGGCGGCAAACGCATCGCGCAGATCGCCATCGCCGGCGGGAGTTCCGAAATTACGGCCTGCACGCCGTGCGGTGGCTGCCGCCAGCGCATCCACGAATTTGCGGACGAAAATACCGTGATCATCGTGCTCGACGACAGCGGCGAGTGGCAGGAATACACGATCGCCGATCTTTTACCGTCTTCTTTCCACCTCGACTAGCGCTCCAAACCAACGATAAGCAACCAAAGCAGGCGGCTAGACGACTTCAGCCCTGCAAGGCATCGCGAAACGGCAGCGACGGCTGCGCGCCCATGCGCGTGGTGGCCGCCGCGCCGGCCGCACAGGCAAATTCGAGCGCGGCATCAAGATCCTGCCCTTCTACCATAGCGACGACCAATGCGGCCGTGAACGTATCGCCGGCGCCTGTCGTGTCCACGACGTCTACTTCGGGCGGTATCGCCCTGGCAAGGATCTCGCCGTCGCGTTCCAGGGTCGCAATTCCGGCACCGCGTGTTGTCGCGACAATGCCGTGGCAGGCGCGTAGCGATGCGCCGTACCAGTTGGACTCTGTCTCGTTCACGACGACCAGGTCGGCGCGCTGCAGGACTCTGACATCAATCTCACACGCCGGCGCCAGGTTCACACAGAAGAATCCTTTGAACGCGTCAGCGGCCTCGGCGACGAGCGCGGCCGGCACCTCCAGCTGGCAAATCAGCGCGTCTGCGACGATGCCCAGCACGTCATCCGACACGAGCATCCTGTTTGCACCCGGTGCGACCACGATGTGATTCTCGCCCGATTGCGCCACGGCAATCAGCGCGGTGCCAGTGGCGACATCGTCGACGGCACGGCAGCGTGACAGATCGACACCAGCCTCGCGCAGCAATGCTAGCGCCTCATCCGCGGCCACGTCGTCACCGACGCAAGCCAGCAGGCTGACTTCAGCGCCGAGCCGCCTGGCCGCCAGCGCCTGGTTGCCGCCCTTGCCGCCGGGGAAGCGACTTAGCTCGGCGCCGGTCACCGTTTCGCCGGGCTCAGGCAAACGGGCAACTTTTGCCACAATGTCGAGATTGACGGAGCCGAGGACCGCGATTGAGGGCATGCAGGACTACCTTTTGAACCGGGCCAGCCGGTTGATCAGCAACTCATAGAAGCCATCAGCATCGACCTCATGGGCCCAGCTGACATTGTGCGGCCGCTCCGTGACGTGCCAGAAGTCCACGGCAGTATGGCCGATCGTCAGTTCGGATTGTGTCTCGACCGAGAGGTTGCACAAGCGTGTTTCGAAAAGTTCCGGCTGCAGCAGCCAGGCGATGGTACATGGATCATGCAGCGGCGCGCCTTCGGAGCCATATTTCTTGGTGTCGTAACGGTGAAAGAAACTCAGCATGCCGGCCGTCGCATCGGCAACCGGGTTGTCGAGCGCACAAATGCGC
>JBATID010000244.1:0-8685 GCA_049667545.1 Woeseiaceae bacterium | reverse complement strand
ATGTCGCGCAGCACGATCATCTCATCGTAGCCCTCGACTTCCTCAAAGGTGCGCGCCAGATACTCCACCGGGTTGCTTTTGTAACCGCTGAACCAGTCTTGGTAAGCCCTGGCGACTCGCTTCGGCGTGTCCAGCAGGCCTTCCCGACGCGTGTCTTCGCCGGCCCACAATAACAGCGTGCGGACGGCATCCTCCGCCTGCTTGCGGCTTGGCTTGCGTGGTTTGGCTGGTTTCTTTTTGATGACGGCCACTTAGGAGCCCTCTTTGCAACGGCGCTTCATCCTACGCAGACTTTTGTTCGAAATCGAGACCGGTTGGACAACTGACGCCGGTGCCACCAATTCCGCAGTAGCCGCCCGGGTTCTTGGCCAGGTATTGCTGGTGGTAGTCCTCGGCATAGTAGTAGGTGTCAAGTGGCAGCACCTCCGTGGTGATCGTGCCGTGCCCGGCCCGACTGAGTTCTTCCTGGTAGGCCGCCAACGAGCGCCGGGCAGCCAACTGCTGCGCATCGTCAAACGTGTAAATGGCCGACCGATACTGCGTGCCCGTGTCGTTGCCCTGGCGCATCCCCTGGGTCGGGTCGTGACTTTCCCAGAACACCTTCAGTAGCTGCTCGTAGCTGATTGACGACGGCTCGAAGACCACCATCACGACTTCCGTATGCCCGGTGTTGCCACTGCAAACTTCACGGTAATCGGGATTGGGCGTGATGCCCCCGGCGTAACCGACGGACGTCGTAAAAACACCCTCGGTTTCCCAAAAGCAGCGCTCTGCACCCCAGAAACAGCCCAGACCGAAAACGGCCTGTTTCAGGTGGTCGGCGAACGGTCCCTGCAAAGGAGCACCGTTTACAAAATGGCGCGCGACTACAGCGATCGGCGTGCTCCGGCCGGGCAAAGCTTCCTTTTTTGAGGGAAGGGTAAGGTCTTTCATAACGGTGATCCGTGTGTCAGGGGGCGTTGTTTTCCGCGTCTGCGGGCTGCTCTGCTTCCGTGGGTGATGGGTTCTCTGCGGGCTGCTGTGCCATTTCGCGCAGCTTGTCCAGATCCGACTGCCGGTAGAAAAAAGTGTGTTCGAACACCTGGTTGCCGGTTGTCTGCAATTCAGCGTTCGCCATCATTGGTCGAAAAACCCGTGAGCGAATCTCGCGATGCACCATGCGCTGCATGTCTGTGAACTCGGGCGGTATCGCTTCGGTGCGCAGATCGCGTACGCGACCGCGCGGTGAAACGGTGTAGTCAACGCGAATGGTGCCGGTCAACATTTTCTCATCCTTGGCGTTATTGGCCGCGCTGGGCGAGACATATGAAGGCAATGGTCGCTGCAACAGCACATTGGGTTGCTCCAGCAGTCGGGCGCGAGCCTGCAGTCGCTCTTCGTCAGCCGACAGCAAGGTCCACATCTCCGTGTAGATTGAGCGTGCACGATTGTGGGCTTCCGAGTAGATGTAATAGTCGGCCAATGCCAGTTGTGCGTCGACCATTTCCGACCAGTGCAGGTCAGGCACCGATTCCGCGATGCGTACTGCCCGCTTGAAATAAACTTCACCGGTTGGAACGACGCCCGGCCTGGAGAGAGCTTGATCGTTCAAATCGACGAAATAGAAAGACCTGCCGAGCATCTGCAATGGTGGGAGCAGGCTGGGGTGGTCCTTGCCAAGTTGTGCCTCGATAATGCGAATCGCGCGTCGGTAGGTCGCGCGTTCGTCGTTGTAATACCCTGCCTTGTGCTGCCAGTCGCCGCGGCGCATCAGGGAGGGCAACAGACCCAGTGCATTATTCTGGAAATGCCTGACATTCAGGACGTGAATTCGATCCAGAACATCGCGCGCCGCTTCAGAGTCACCTGCACGTAGCGTCGATTCGGCGAGCGCCTCGAGAATCTCGACCTGTTCAATATTATGCGGCCCGTCGTTTACATGCGTGATGTGCCTGGCACGATTGTAGGTTTCTACTGCCAGATCCGGCCGGCCGCTATTGAGTTGCGCCGCACCGAGCCCTTTCAGCGGGTTTACCAACTGCGCATTCAGGCGATCCTCGACGTCCTCGATAATGCCGACAGCGGATTCGAAATTCTGAATGGCCGCATCGAACTGGCCACTGCGGCTTTGCACGATGGCGAGATTATTCAGCGCTTTGGCAGTTTCGAGCGATTCCGGGCCGAAAATGCGGATGGCCATTGCAACGATGCGCTTCGCCGACGTGTCGGCCTCGTCCATTGCGCCCTCATCGAGCAGGCTCCGATAGCGCTCGAATTCCTGCAGCAGGCGTCCTTCCTCGGCGGGACCCTCGTCGATTGATTCGACCTCGAGGCCAGGGCCTGCACCGACCTGCTGCGCGAAGGCAACGGTCGAAGTTGCCAGCAAAGGCAACAGTACGAGTACTTTTGTCTTAGGAATCATTCACTTATTTGACTGGTTGGGTTGTGGGTTATTGCTTCTGACCGTCGTACGTCAGACCCGCCAGCCGTCGTTTAGTTCTGCTTTGGTTGTGACTGGAATCCATCAACTATACCGCCAGATCCGAACCTGCGATACCGGTTCGGACCTCCCTGAAACAGCGCGCAACCGGCAGCTTAATTTAATACGCGATAGCCGCGACCGCGCAAACAGCGCTTGAAGACCTTCTGTTTTTCACGATCAGCATCGAGGCCCGAGCGGGTACCGCCGTAGAGAGCGCCCGTGGCCGCACCTCTGCCGGCGTCACCGTCGATAGCGCCACCGATTGCGCCCACTACGGCACCGGTCGCGCCGCCTTTTGCAACACCCTGACTAATAAGGATTTCTTCGGTGTATTTCTCGCATTCGCCCCAGTCTTTGGCAAACGCCTCAACGTCGACACCTTGCATATCGACAATAGGATCCGGATGCGCGGCGCAACCTGCTACGGTCAACGCCAGCAGCACAACAACGAACTTGCGGTTTGTTTTCATAGGTCTGGTCCGTACTTACGCCACCTTGATAACGTCTGAACCGTAGTTTGGTTTACAAGCGTATGCAATTGATTTGGTGCTGTATCGAGCCCGACGCAAAGGACTAGTCTGCGTATGCCTTGTGCAGGTGCACATCACTCTGTGGGAACGGGATAGAAATGCCTTCCTGGTCGAAGCGTTTCTTGATGGCCTCGGTCAGTTCGAATTTTACATTCCAATAGTCCGCTGCGTTGACCCATGGCCGCAGGATGAAGTTGACGCTGCTGTCGGCCAGTTCTGAGACCGCTATCTTGCAGGCAGGGTCAGCGAGTATCCGCTCGTCGGCAGCGACCAGTTCCTCGAGCGTCTTGCGGACGCCGTCGAGATCGTCGCTGTAGCTAACCCCCACAACCATGTCGACGCGTCGAGTTTCCTTCGCGGAGTAATTGGTGATGATGCTGTTCATGATCTGGCTGTTGGGCACGATGATCTGCTTGTTATCGGGCGTGGTCAGGATTGTCGTCAGAATCTGCACTTGCTCAACGGTGCCGCTGATGCCGGCGGCCTCGACAAAATTGCCGACGCGGTAGGGCCGGAACAGGACAATCAGTACGCCGGCCGCAAAATTGGACAGTGAACCCTGCAGGGCAAGACCGACGGCGAGGCCGGCGGCGCCGAAAATGGCGATGAACGACGTGGTCTCGACACCAAGGGCGCCAATCGCCGCAATGACGACCACGACCAGCAGCGCCACGCGCACCAGGTTGCAGACGAAGGTCTCAAGCGTTTTGTCGACGCCCTGCTTTTGCATGAGTTTGCGCAGGCCGCGCACGACAAAGCCGATCGCAAGACGACCGATGTAGAAGATCAGGAGGGCAATCACGACGTTCTTGCCAAGGGTTACAACGGTGGTCGAGTCGATGCCGTTGTCTTTCAGGAATTCAATGATGCTGGTCCAGCTCAAGCTGGAAGCAGCCGCTGTTGCTTGCTCCATTTTCTGTCCTTGCCTGTGGGTCTGCGTTCTTCGGGGGGGTGCGATAATACAGGATTGTGCCCGCGTTTCAGAACCGTAGGGCAACAAACCAGGCGGACAGGATCAGCGCCAGTGCAATGCCGCCGGCAACGGCCTGGCGGCCACGATCGGTGGGTATCGGGCCCAGGATAGTGAGCAGCATGCCGGTCGCGAACCCGCAGACGAAGCCCATGAGGTGTGCGCCGATGTCCGTTTCCGGTCCGCCGGTGCCGGTGAACATGAGCAGCGCCAGCCCCCCGACAATCGGGCCGTAACGGTACGACCAGCGATCCTGCGCCATCAATTGGCCGCGCCAGACAAAACCGGCGACCAGCCCGAGCGCAGCAAACACGGCGGTTGACGCGCCGATCGAGCGATGTGCGGATTCAAGCAACAGCGTATTGGCGGCGTTGCCCATCGCCGCGGCAACGACGATGGCCAGCCAGGCGACACCTGAGCCGAGCAAACGTCCGGCGAATACACCGAAAAAGATGCCGAAAACCAGGTTGCCGACCAGGTGCCTCACGCCGGAGTGCAGCGTCAACGCGGTTAGCGTGCGCCACCATTCGCCGTTGCGAATTAACGCACCATCGACGCGGCCCGCGTCAAACCAGTTATGACCGAAGAACGAATATCCGGCCAGTCCGGCCACCGCACAAATGACAAGGAAATAGCCGATGACACCGGGTACCGGGTCCTGGTCAGGCACGCGTTTCTGCGGTTTCGGTCTGAGCGGAGGGTTTTCCTCATCATAAAGCTGCAGCTGTTCGACGGCCTGCGCTGAATATTCGGCGGGCACCAGGAGTACCGCGCTGCTGGCATCGTGAATGGTCTGGTGCGGGATGCGCGCCGCCGCCAGCACCAGTGCACGGTCGGCGCACTGCTGGTGGTTAGGGCTCTCGTAAACGACGCGCAGATCTTCTTGCATGGAACAACCTGTTGTGAGTAAAAAAACACTATGAAAAACAATTGCTTATGCTCTATCTACTGCCTTCAGCGATCGTTCATGTGCGCGCGTCAACAATACACCCAATCGATCCACGTACATTGCATGGGTGTTTCAATGAATTTATGGAAGAAAGTGTACTTTGCAACCGCGGTTGTCTGCGCCGTGTTTCTCGCCGTATCGCTTTTCTGAGCGACTGTCCGGATTGCGGTAAGCTAGGAGCCCGATGCCTGGGGTTCCAATGAAACACCATTTAACGATGATTTTGCTCGCGGCGATACTCGCCGCCGGGCCCGTAACAGCCGAAGTTACTGACTCAGCAACCGGCGGCTTTACCAGCGTCAATGAAGTGATCATCGACGCTACGCGCGGCGATGCGTGGCGTGCTGCAATCCACGATATTGGCCAATGGTGGAGTTCTGCGCACACAATTTCGGGCGATGCGAGTCGACTCAGTATCGACGCAAAGCCCCAGGGCTGTTTCTGCGAAACACTCGGCGAGACGGCCGGTGTCGTGCATCTGACGGTGACCATGGTCAGCCCCGAGGTCCTGCTGCGACTGACCGGCGGTCTTGGACCGTTGGGCCTGCTCGGGGTGGGCGGCAACATGCTATGGGAGTTTGCTGACGCGGAAACCGGCACACAGGTGAAATTCACCTATGCCGTCGGCGGCTATCGTCCCGGCGGTCTCGAGGAGTTTGCGGCGCCCGTCGATTACGTTATTGGCGAGGCGTTGCAGCGCCTGAAAACGTATATCGAAACCGGCGCTGCCGAACAGGTTAGTCGTGACTGAGATCACGTACGCGCGCCCATCGTCGACGGTCGTGCTGGCGCGCGCGTCAGCCCGGGAGCCCGAGCTGTTCATGGTGCTGCGGCATGCAGAGTCGTCATTTGGTGATGCCTGGGCGTTTCCCGGCGGTGTTGTCGACGACGACGACGCGGCGGTGCATCAGTATTGCAGCGGCATCAGCATTACCGAGGCGGATACTCACCTCGGCGTCAAAGCCAACGGACTTGAACTCTACTCAGCTGCAATTCGCGAGCTGTTCGAAGAGTCCGGTGTGTTGCTCGCCGACACGGACGAACTCAATGAAGACCCAGGCATTGTTCGTGATGCACTCAATGCCGGCGCCGAGAGCTGGGCCGATTTTGTGGCGCGCAATAGCCTCGCCTTGAGGTGCGACAAGCTGCACTACTTCAGCCACTGGGTGACGCCCCAGGTTATTAGCAAACGCTATTCAACGCGTTTCTTTCTGGCGGAAATGCCTGTCGGTCAGCACGCGATGCACTGCGGCGGTGAATTGACCGCCTGCCGCTGGGTTGGCGCGCACGATATGCTGGAGGCAGGGCGTGCGGGTGAGGTCGAACTGCATTTCCCGACGATCAAGACGCTGGAGCAAATTGCGCGCTACAAAACGCTGGAGGAACTGGTGGAATGGGCAAGCACCTGCGTGCAGTGGGGTATAACGACAATGCTGCCGGCGGTCATCAAGCGCGATGGCGTGAATGAGATCGTGCTGCCCGGTGATAAAGACTATCCGGGCGCAAAAACGTGAGCGAGTTTGGGCCGACCATGCCGGCGTTCAGCGAGCTTGCGCCAGGTATACGTCGCCTGGTCGCACCGAATCCGTCCATGATGACGGGGCCGGGCACCAACACCTATCTGTTCGGCGTGAAAGAGGTTGCCGTGCTCGATCCCGGTCCGGTCATCGACAGCCATATCGAGAATATTCAGGAGATCGCCGGCGCGCCGATTCGCTGGGTACTGGTCACGCACACGCACCCGGATCATTCACCGGGTGCTGCCTTGCTCGCGGCAGCGACCGGCGCAGAACTCGTGGGTCGTCCCGCGCCGAATGGCGGGCACCAGGATGCGACATTCAGGCCGGATCGAGTGTTGGCGGATGGCGACGAGCTTAAGACCGACGAGTTCGTGTTAAGCGCTGTGCAGACGCCGGGTCACGCATCGAATCACATTTGTTACTTACACACGGAGATGAACTGGCTGTTCACGGGTGATCACGTCATCGACGGATCGACCGTTGTCATCAACCCGCCGGATGGCAACATGTCCCACTACATCGAATCACTGCGACGCGTGAAAGCACTGCAGTGCGATGCGCTCGCGCCGGGTCACGGTGAGCTTATTCATGACGCGGATCGCGCCATCGACTGGATCATCGATCATCGTCTCGAAAGGGAGCTAAAAGTGGTGGACGCACTGATCGCAAACCCGAATCTCACGGCGCGCGAGCTTGTGCCGCACGTTTATACGGATGTGGATAAGAGGCTTTACGGGTGGGCGGAACGCTCGCTGCTCGCGCATCTACTGAAACTACAGGACGATGGTGCGGCGAAATGCGCGGCCGAGCGGTGGATCTACCACATTGCCTGAGTGAGCATTCGGCCAACTACAATGACAGTCTAATTCTCGCGCAGATAGGTGTCCAGAAACTGAACGTACGCCTCTGACGCCGCAATTCGATTTTCGCGTTTACGAAATCCATGACCTTCGTCGGGAAACACGACGTACTCGACCGGCACTTCATTCTCACGCGCCGCAGCGACCAGTTCGTCGCTTTCGATCTGCAGGACCCTGGGGTCATTTGCACCCTGTACGACGAGCAATGGTTTCACGATGTTTTCGGCATGAAAAAGCGGCGAGATTCGTCGATGCCGCTCGCTATCGACTGCCGGATCGCCCATCTCATCGTAAAGCGCTTCCTTGAAGTCTTCCCACCACGGCGGAATGCTCTCCAGCGTGCGTACCCAGTTGGTGACACCGAAAATATTGATACCAACATCGAACGCCTCGGGCTCGAACGCCAGCGCCGCCGCAACCATGTAACCGCCATAGGAGCCGCCTATTACGCCCACGCGGTCACCATCGACCCAGTCGAGGGTTTCCAGGTACGCGCGCGCGTAGACAATATCCTGCAGGTCTTCTTCACCGTGGCGTTTGTCGTCCAGGTGGAAGAACGTTTTGCCGTACCCGGATGACCCCCGGTTGTTCGCCGCCAAAACGGCGTAGCCATGATTCACCAGGTGCTGAATGGTCGGGCTGTAGCCCCGGCGACTCTGGCCGCCCGGACCTCCGTGCACCCAGACCAAAGCTGGTGCCGGGTTTTCCGCTGATGCGGCGAGCGGTTTGTAGAGAATTCCGGGTATCTCCAGGCCGTCAAAGCTCTTGTAGCGAACGACTTCGCTGCTCACCAGGTGTGCCGGGTCAATGGCCGGGTTCAACGCGCGGGTGAGCTGCGAGCTCGCACCGGTCGCCAGGTCCACCAGGTGAATGTTGGATGGTGAGTTATCGGCATTGACGATGAGTGCGACCCTCGATTCATCCGGCGTGAAGCGGATGGAGCCAAGATCGCCCGATGGCAGAGAGTTGAAGTTTATTTGCTTGCCGCTTCCCAGGTCAGTGACGGTAACTTCCGTGCGCGCATCGGCATTCACGCCGCTCACGCGATAGCGTCCGCTGCGCGAAAAGACGACGTACAGGACATCCCACGGTGCTTCGATAAGCACGGATTTTTCGCCGGATTCGAGATCGTACTGCCAGGCCTGGCCGAATTCGCCGAATTCATCGGTCGCATACGTCAGGTAGCGGCTGTCGGGTGTAAAGCCATAAGCGGAATACTGAATATTTCCTGCATGCTCCGTAATCAAGACCGGTTCTTCGCCATCAGATTCAAGGTCAACCAGGTAGAGGTCAGAATCGGCACTGGTGCGGGGTTTGTCGAGTGCCAGCCAGCGTCCGTCGGCGCTGATGGCCGCCACCTGCAGCCCCGGGTTCTCGAACACCATTTCGCGGCTG
>JBATID010000243.1:0-2512 GCA_049667545.1 Woeseiaceae bacterium | reverse complement strand
ACCGACGGCATGTCTGGTGTCGATCGCGGCACGGTCGGTTTCTCGGTTTATCACAAGTGCGACATCGCTCGTGAAGAACGTGCCGATGAAATCGTTGCCCAGCACGTCGCGCCGGCACTCAACAAGAGGGGTGAGGAAGGCAAGCTGACATCATGGGGCTGGCAGTCGCATGTTATCGGCGGCGGCATTCGCAAATTGCAGACGATGAGTGCTAAAGATCTGCCGACGTTGCTGGCAGCACGCACCGCGTCGATCGAAGCCATTTATGGCGAGGATGACAAAGTCGGTGAAGAGTTTGTTGAAATCTGCGGGCCGCACGCTGACTACATCTGGAACATGGTTCACGAGAAAATCGGCAAGAACTAAGTTCGCGATCTGAATCATTGACAATTAAGAAGCCGGGCGTTTGCCCGGCTTTTTTTATGCGGCAACCAGTGACGTTCCAAGCGCCGCACCGCCCAGTCCCATGAGCGCGAGCAGGCCAATGACGCCGGCCGTCGTAATAACCGGCGTCAGCAAGCCGACCGATCCGACCATTAATAACAACACGCCGATCGTCGTATTGCTGATCGCGACGTAGTCGGTACGTTGGTTACCCGTTGCCAGGTTCACAACGTAAGTCTTGCGACCGACACGTACACCACTGTGTGCAACTGATAATACAAAATAGGCGACCGGCAGGAACCAGACGGTGGCGCTCAGTTCCGGAAAAAACTTATCGACGATAAACGTCGCGATGCCGGTGCCCGAAGTCACCAGCGCAGCTGCGACCATGACGCGTTTGCTCGACACATCGGCGAAGCGGCCCCAGACCGGACCGCTGACCAGGCTGGCCACACCGGCGGACACGACGAAGGCGCCCAGCAGATACGCCGGCGAGCCGTAGTTACGTTGTGCAAGCGCGACGTAGAAGGGCGCGCTCAGTGCCGAACACATGAGTAGTGCCCGCGTGATAACGAAGCGACGAAATGGCTGGTCGGTCAGCAGGATGCGCAAGCGCTGCAGTGCTTCCAGGGGATTGCGCCCCTCGCCGATCTCACCGGGCTGCTCGGGTACCTGCGAATAGATGCCAGCCGCTATCAGCCACAGTACTCCGGCGGCGACCAGCAAGGTGCCAAGCAGGGATTCGTCGAGGCGGCCGGTTACCGGCAGCATCAGCACCAGGCCCACAGCGACACTCAGGAGGCCCGCAGCACTTGTCGCCCAGCCCGTCAGCTGACCGCGTTTCGCCTTTGGGACGGCTTTGCCCAGCACGTCTTTCGATGCGATCGAGTTGAAACACCGCGCGAGACTGAACAGTGCGATCAATACGAGAATGGCCCAGCCGGCCGCAACGCCCTCGAGAAACCAGGCGGTCAGGCCGATGCCGGCGATGCAAAGGAACTGCCCGCAGCTGCCAAATACCCATACCCATTTCCGAATCGGCAGCTTGCGCACAAAACCGCTGATGAACAGCTGTGGAATCATCGAGCCGGATTCGCGAATCGGCACGAGAAACCCGAGCACGTAGGCGGGGGCACCCACGACCGTCGTTAGCCACGCCAACGTCGTCTTGGGGCTTGCGATAGCGTCGCCGAGCTTGGTCAGGAAGCTGCTGACAAGGATGATGAGGAACGCGCGATCTTCTTCAGGCGGCGCCATCGTCTGCAGTGCTAGTTCGCTGGTGCGGGTTTCAGCAATGACGAATCGAACTCGTACTTCGAACCATCTTTGGCTTCGAGATTGACCTCCCAGACTTCTTCATCCGGAATTTGCGTGCGCTCGAGGCCGGGCAGTTCGCGCTCGTCATCCACCTGCAGTCCCCAGACACGGACCTGGCGTACCCCGACAACCGGGATTCTTTCGTTATCGAATTTGTCGCGTAGCGCGGCGTTTATCGAGGCATCGGCCCAGATGGCAAAACCGGCATCGAGTATTGCCGCCAATCCTGGGGGTAGCGGTGGCTGCTTGGGCTGGTCGTTCATGTCATTCCCCTGACATCAAAAGGCTGGACGATGAGAACAGGATCATATCAGCCAGAACGCTGCGCGGACACGATCGCGACAATGTCGCAATCGTGCCGCAGCCTTAGGTACTCGATGCCGGCGGTCGTTATCTAGTAGACGTCCTCTACCGTGTTGAAGATGTTGAACTTGCCCGTCGGCGTGATGATTTCCGGTCCCTTGATGACGTGCTTTAAGCTGCGCGTTTTGTCATCGACCACGACAATGGCCGACTCTTCTGCCTGGCCGCTCCAGACGGAAAACCAGACCTCGTCACCGGCCTTGTTGTACTCCGGTTGTACCACGCGTTTCGGGCCGGGACCGAGCTCGGCCCATGCGGCAATCGGCAGCACTTCGTAACCGGCGTCAAGGTCCTCGATGTTGAAAACCGCAATGCTCTGGCTGATTGCTTCGTCCGGATTAAGCGGCGCATCCACCCAGAGGTTGGTTGACTTCGGGTGCGATTTCACGAACAGCGAGCCGCCACCCTGGCCGTCCAGGATGCGCACGACCTTCCAGGCATTTTTCGG
>JBATID010000242.1:0-1621 GCA_049667545.1 Woeseiaceae bacterium | reverse complement strand
GCAGTTGATGCGGCGATGCAGGACGTCGGCTATCAGCAACTGCAGACCGACTGCACGAAGCCGGCGCTGCGCAAACAGCGCCCGGGTCTTTACGTGGACCTGTCAGGTTGGGCGAAAGGGCTCGCCGTTGACGAGGTCGCCCTCCTCCTCAAACAGAGCGGCCTCGAGAATTACATGGTGGAAATCGGCGGTGAGCTGACGGTTCGCGGCTTTAACGCCGAGCGCAAGAACTGGGCAATCGCCATAGAGACACCCTCAACCCTCATGCGACGACCGCACTCCGTGTTGCGCCTGACCAATACGAGCGTGGCAACCTCGGGCGACTATCGCAATTACTTCGAGCACAATGGCGTCCGTTATTCGCATACAATAGATGCACGTACGGGCCGGCCGGTGTCACACCGGCTGGCGGCAGTAACGGTCGTCGATAAATCGGCGGCATGGGCGGATGCCATGGCAACCGCGCTGTTGGTACTGGGCCCCGAGGCGGGGCCGGCGCTGGCTGAGAACCTCGGTGTCGCGGGTTTTTTCCTGGTGCGCGAGTCAGGTGGCTTCGAGGAACGGGCGACGTCGAGCTTTGAGAAACTGAGAAACTTATGAACATTGTACTGACCACACTGCTGTTCAGCTTCCTGATCATCCTTCTCGTGATAACCGGCATGAGTGTTGGCGTGCTCAACGGTCGCCGTGCTATCAGTGGCAGCTGCGGCGGTCTGAACGGTGGCGGCTGCAAGCTTTGCAGCGGCAGCGGCAAGTGCCGCAAGAAAGACAAAGACCTGGACGGAGAATCCACATGACGAACAAATCTGTTCTCGTCAAGGACTACATGGCGCGAACTGTAATCACTTTCAAGCCGGACACCGATGTGCTCGAAGCCATCCACGTGCTGGTCAAGAATCGTATAGCCGGCGCGCCCGTTGTCGATGACGAAGGCAACCTGATCGGCATGCTGTCCGAGTACGACTGCATGAAGGTCGCGCTTGACGCCGGTTACCACGGCAACTGGGGCGGTCCGGTTCGCGACTTCATGCACGTCGGCGTCCAGACGGTCGACGCCGACATGAGCATCGTGGATCTGGCACAGGTATTCATCAAGAAGAAACTGCGGCGCTTCCCTGTCATGCAGGATACGCGTCTCGTCGGACAGATCAGTCGTCGCGACGTACTGCGAGCGCTCGAAGTTATCGCGAAGGGTTGAATCAGCAAGAAAGGGGTCCAAAAAAAGGGGCCGGATACATTTTCCTTAAAAGCAAGGAAAATGTATCCGGCCCCTTTTTTTTCGGCGCCGTCAGTCGCCTTTGGCCAGAAACCGCGCGCCGAGCGTGCGGCGTCTGAGGTAGGCATAGACTTCCAGCAGAGGCAGCTCCTTCGGGCAAACGTCGGCGCACGCCATCATGCCGAGACACCCGAACACGCCCTGGTCGCCGGCGATCACATCGAACCATTCCGCCTCGGACCGTTTGTCGCGCGGGTCCATCATGAAACGTGCGACCCGGTTCATCCCGGCGCCGGCCAGAAACTGGTCATCAAGGTTCGCCACACCACAGGATGCGACGCAGCAGCCGCATTCGATACAGCGGTCGCCCTCGTAGATTGCATCGGCAATGTCGTTGCTCATGCG
>JBATID010000241.1:0-12894 GCA_049667545.1 Woeseiaceae bacterium | reverse complement strand
GGGCACAGCGCGCCGTATAGTATTTGTCAGGATAATGGCGACTGCTTTCCTCGACAAAGCCCGGGCCATAACACCATGAGCAGTAATTCCAGTCGTTCTTCACACCGCGCTCGCAGCGCGGACAGCTCGATGGCATGCGAGATTCCGAACCGCGTGCCGGATTGTCAAAACCGCACCACGGGCAGGCCTGCATGGTCTCGGCCACCGGTCCTTCACATTGTCGACAGTGGTGGTGCGTTTGCAGGGTTTTCTTGAATTGCCGTTGAAACTCGCGCCACCGTAACTGCCGCCAGGCGCTGCCGCGGCGCTGGGGAGTTTTCGTTGGACTGCGTTTTTGTCGACGCGCATGTGTCTGGGCACGCACGAAGTCCACGTGCATTTGTACCGCATCCCGGTAGCGTTTGCCCGGATCCAGTTGAATCGATTTTTTGAGGACCTCGATAACCTCGGGACGCATACGCGCCCGCAGCTTGTCGTCACCAATCAGTGGCCACTCGAAGGGCCACTCTGGAAGCTTGCCCGAGAACAGGCGGTACAACACCAATCCCATCGAGAAAACGTCAGATTGAAATTTCGGCCGTCCCATCGCCTGCTCCGGAGCGATGTAATCGATCGTACCGGACCCCGACGCCTTGAGCGTTCGGTGCCCGAGCTTGGCAAAACCAAAATCTGCGAGCTTCAGGTGTCCGTCGGCAAACAAGATGAAATTTTCAGGCTTGATATCGCAATGAATGATTTTATTTTCATGCGCGTAAGCAAGAGCGGTGAGGCCTTGCGAGGCAAGATCGAGCGCGCGCGCCGTCGAGATGCGCCGCTCAACACGTTCTGCGAGTGACTCCTCGCCAAGCTCCATCGCAATGACAAAATGATCATCGATGTAGCTGGCATTCAAGACCGACAGGATATTCGGGTGCTTGAGTTTCGTTGCGACACGAACTTCGTGCAGGATCTCATCGTGATTGGCGCTGTCTCCCACTTTCGGGAGCTTTAACGCAACCTTGATATTTTGAATGGTATCGGTCGCTCGATAAACGTGCGCCAGCGGACCGGACGCGATGCGGCCGAGAATGCGGTACTTGCCGAGTTTCTGTCGTGCCCTTAGCAACTGATCATTCCTTCGTTTTAACCAGGCTGACGGCATGCTGCCAGCCAGCCAGCAATCGCTTGCGCGTAGTCTCGTCCATTACCGGTTCAAATAACGCGTCGCGTTGCCAGAGGCGCGCCACCGCAGCGGCCGAGTTTACGATGCCTGTCTGCCAGGCGGCCAGGTAAGCCGCGCCCAGCACCGTGGACTCAACGTTCTTTGGCCGTTCTACAGGAATATTGAGAATGTCGGCAAGAAACTGCAGAAACCAGTCATTGGCAACCATGCCACCATCCACGCGGATGACGCTGGGTCGAATGCCATCTTCCGCCATCGCGTCGATCAGGTCGCGCGTCTGGTAAGCCACCGACTGCAAGGTCGCCGTCACGATCTGGTTGCGGCCGCTGCCACGAGTCAGGCCCAGGATTGCGCCGCGCGCGTCAGGATCCCAGTGGGGCGCGCCGAGACCGGCAAAGGCCGGCACGACATGCACATCGTCCACAACCCCGGTCGCTGCCGCAATCGCTTCGGATTCAGGCGCCGCGGCAATTATTCCCAGCTCGTCACGCAACCACTGCATGGCTGAGCCGGCTACGAACACGCTGCCCTCCAGGCCGTAGGTCACCTTGCCATCAAGCCGCATCGCAACGGTTGTCAGCAGGTGGTTGGCCGAGGCCAGGGCCGTGCTGCCGGTGTTCGCGATCACGAAACAGCCCGTGCCATAGGTACTCTTGGTCATACCGTCTTCGAACCCGGCCTGTCCGATAAGCGCAGCCTGCTGATCGCCGGCGATGCCGCATACCGGTATGTCGCCGCCCAACGCAGCATCGCCCGCCACACCGAAGTCGGCGGCACAGTCGCGAACCTCGGGCAACAGCTGCCGCGGTATTGAAAACAGCGCCAGCAGCTCGTCATCCCACTGCTGCGTGTGAATATTAAAAAGCAGCGTCCGCGACGCATTGGTCGCATCGGTAGCGTGCACGCGCCCACCCGTCAACCGCCACAACAAGAAACTATCGATAGTCCCGAATGCCAGTTTGCCCGCGGCGGCACGCTCCCTTACACCATCGACGTTCTCCAGTATCCAGTGCACTTTGGTTCCGGAAAAATACGGATCGAGGCGCAGGCCCGTTTTCGCGGTCACCATTGGCTCGACCCCGTCGCGCTGCAACGACTGGCAAAACGCCGCCGTGCGACGATCCTGCCAGACAATGGCGTTGTAAACACACTCGCCCGTGTCACGGTCCCAGATCAAAGTGGTTTCACGCTGATTCGTGATGCCAATCGCCGAAATGTCAGCAGCCGACGCCGACGCTTTTTCAATAGCGCCGGCTGTCACCGCCGTCACCGTTGCCCAGATGGCCTCTGGGTCGTGCTCGACCCAGCCGGGTTGCGGATAAATTTGCGGAAACTCCTGCTGGGCACTGCTGACGACGCGCGTGCTGTGATCGTAAATCACGGCCCTGCTGCTGCTGGTTCCCTGGTCAATCGCCAGCAAGTATTTGCCGCTCATGAAGGTGGTGTCCTTGTTGTAAAAAGCGGTTTCCGGACATGCATCGTTCTGCCGGCCTCGTCGGGCCACGGGTATTCGCCCTGGGCAGCGGCAAAATCCGCTATCCGGTGCAGGATCTCATCCGGCCATGGTGCCACGCGACGCGTGTCGAGATCGACATGAAGATTCATCCACTCGGCAGTCGCTGACAGATAGCCCTGATCAGCATGGTACATGCGCATGAATTGATGCAGGCGTTTCTCGTCGTAGGCGAGTATCTGGGACGTAACGACATACGGCTCGGCCACGGCAATTTCACGCTGCCAGGTAACGTGCGATTCGACGGCGAACGTCGAGTTGTTGCGACGTTCCACATATTCGCCGCTGATGCCAAAGCGATCCCAGAGCGCGTCAACTCCCTGATCGAACACCAGGATGTAATACGCGACGTTCATGTGCTTATTGATGTCAATCCACTCCGGCAAGACACTGCCACGAGTGACGGGAACACCGAGCATTTCAGTCGCCGCCATAGTCCTAGCCTGCACTTAGCTCGGGCACATCCCGGAAGTATTGCAGCGCCTCAGGATTCGCGAGCGACGCCGTGTTTTTGACGGCCTCGCCGTGCACCGCGGAGCGCACCGCCAGCTCGACGATTTTGCCGCTGCGCGTCCGGGGAATTTCCGGCACCGCAATGATCTTTGCGGGCACGTGACGCGGCGTCGTGTTTTTCCTGATCATCGTGCGAATCCGTTGCTGTAACTCATCATCGAGAACTGCGTCTGCCCGCAAGACGACAAACAGGATGACGCGTACGTCATCGTCCCAATTCTGCCCGATCGCGATGCTCTCTACGATTTCGTCGAGCTTTTCGACCTGGCGATAGATCTCCGCGGTGCCGATACGCACGCCGCCCGGATTCAGCACCGCGTCCGAGCGACCGTAGATGATTACACCACCAAGGTCAGTAAGTTCTGCAAAATCGCCCTGCGCCCAGACGCCATCGAACCGTTCAAAATAGGCCGCGCGATAACGCGTATCGTCCGCATCGTTCCAGAAGCCCAGCGGCGCGGACGGGAACGGACGCGTGCACACCAGCTCGCCATGCTCGCCGACAATCGTGTTGCCCTGCTCGTCGAAAACCGCCGTCGCCATGCCGAGACCACGGCACTGCAATTCGCCGCGCCTGACGGGCAAGATCGGATTGCCAAGCGCAAAACAGCCAAGAATGTCGGTGCCGCCAGAGATTGAGGCCAGCAGCAGATCACTGCCAATCGCCGCGTAAACGAAGTCGAAACTTTCAGGCGCCAGCGGCGACCCCGTTGACAGCACTGTCCGCAGATTTGGCAGCGAGAATTCATCCCCCGGCCGCACCGCCGCTTTCTCCAGTGCGGACAGGTACTTGGCGCTCGTGCCAAACACGGTCACACCTTCCGTCTCGGCCATCTGCCAGAGTACGCGCCCGTCATCGAAGAACGGCGAGCCGTCAAAAAGTACGAGCGTTGCACCGCTGGCAAGACCGCTGGCCAGCCAGTTCCACATCATCCAGCCGCAGGTCGTGAAGTAAAACAGCCGATCAGTTGGTCTGATGTCGGTGTGCAGGATGTGTTCTTTCTTGTGCTGCAACAACGTCCCGCCGTGCCCGTGAATTATGCACTTCGGAGCACCGGTGGTGCCCGACGAGTACATAATGAAAAGCGGGTGGTCAAACGCTACCGGTGTGAATTCAAGGGCCGCACTGCTCACCTTGAAATCGTCCCAGGCGCGCGCGATTGCAAGCTCGATTTGCACCGGCAAAGAATCTGCGAACGGCACGACGACGACATGTTCAATGGCTGGAATTGCCGCGGCTACCGTGGCAATCGTGTCGCGCGTGTCGCATACCTTGCCGTTATACGCGTAGCCATTACACGCGATGAGCACCTTGGGCCGGATCTGGCCGAAGCGATCGATAATGCCATTGCTGCCAAAATCCGGCGAGCAGGAGGACCAGACGGCACCGATACTGACCGCGGCAAGCATGCCTATGATGGCTTCCGGGCAGTTTGGAAGATAACCGGCAACACGATCACCTTTAACAACCCCGGCCGACCTCAGGCCCGCCGCCAGGGCGGCGACCTCTTGACGCAATTGCCCCCAACTGAGTTCCTGACGACTGCCATCCTCGCCGGTGAAGATCAGCGCCGGCTGCTCGCTGTCGTGCTGCAACAGGTTGGCCGCGTAATTCAGCTCTGCGCCAACGAACCACCCGGCGCCCATGATGTTATTCGGGTTGGCCAGTATCGTGTCAGCCTGACGGTCGAACCGAACATTGCAGAATCCGGCGATGCCCTGCCAGAAGTCCGCCAGTTCCTCGACCGACCACCGGTACAGCGAATCATAATCATCAAAGCCACTCTGCCGCATGAAATCGAACATGGCGCTGGACCGCATGCGTTCGCGGCTCGGCGACCAGATGATCGGATTGCTACTCATTTTTTTGGGTGTCGCACACTGGAGGCAGTCAGTATCCATAATTCGAACGTTGTGTCCATGCCATGTCGCAAGCGATACTGCTCGTATGCTATCGAACCTCAGCATCGTCGTCATCGTCACGGCCAGCGTACTCGCGGGCGGCTGGTTTTGGCTTAAGAAACGGGGCCTGCGCCGGATGCCGGCCATTCTCAAGCCCGGCTCGTCGTGGCCTGATTTTCACGCCTGTGATGAACAGGGCGCACCGGTGCGCTCCGCGATGCTCCGCGGCGCACCGGCGGTTATCCTGTTCGTGCGCGGCAACTGGTGCCCGTTCTGCAGCACGCAGGTCAAGGACCTGACAAGTTACTACAAGGACATCCTCGACCTTGGGGCACGGCTTATTTTGATCACGCCAAAGCCGCTCGAAACGACGCGGCGCGTTGCGGGATTTTTTGACGTGAAATTCGAATTCTGGCTGGACGAGGATCTGGAAGTCGCTAAACGCCTCGGCCTGTTGCACGTTGCCGGTGTACCAAAATCCTATGGCAAGGAGTATGGACGCGACACTGTCTGGCCGACGGCGCTCGTTGTGGACGCAGCGGGCATTATTCGCTACACCGCCCTCTCAAAACACATATCCGATCGCCCGGATCCGGAATTATTGCTGCGAGAGCTCCGGAAAGCGATCAAGACCTGACGGCAACACCACTAGCAGCTGATCTTGTCGGCTTCCGGATGCGGGTACATGTCAGACTCGTCCTCGCCTTCGCGGGACGTGAGGCAGACGAAGTCTTTTTCCACCAGGATCTGCAGCTGATCACCGTCATCCAGGGTTTGTACGCCTTGCAGCGACACCTGCTCCGTCGTCGCCCATGTGATAACAGCTGCCTCGGGCAGGCTCACGGTGATCGTGTTGTCGGAAAACAGCGCAGCCGTGGCGTCATTGCCCGGACTGCTTGCCACGCGGTAGCGCAGCGTGCGCCCACCGGGAAAGCCGGTGCTGGCAAACACTTCGCCACGCGCGTGCAGCGCGTCAACTTCGCCACGCGTCAGGCGCAACCGCACGGAGTTATCTCTGATTCTGAGCTTCACAGTCGTCGTTGCCTTGTTATTTGCTCTCGGAGATTGCCCGGCGGCTATTCCGAGGAGCACGGCCCCGGCGAGTTAATCAGCGATGACGTTTTCCGCCTGCGGACCTTTTTGTCCCTGGGTCACTTCCATCGTGACTTTCTGGCCTTCTTTCAGGGTCTTGAAACCTTCCATCTGCACGGCGGTGTGATGCACGAAAACATCCGCTCCACCCTCACGCTCAATGAACCCAAAACCCTTGTCATCGTTGAACCACTTGACGGTTCCTGCTATTCGTTCGCCTGACATATCTACCTCGTACATGCTGCCCGCCGTAATGGCGGTGTGTCTGCCGCACCGTGGTGGCAACGGCTCCAGAAATGGTACCCGCTATTGCGATTGAATTCCCGCGATTTGCGGCAAGCTCGATCGACCCGTCAACTGCTGTCGGATAAATATCTGTATTTTCGGGCTTTTTTTTAATTGTCAGGAATCTCGCAGCGGGTCCGGCCAAATCTGCAGCAGACCCGAATTTGCTGTCGCTTGCGCATTTTCAGCCAGCCGCGGATCGGCAGGCGAAGAAGTTAAGGGCGGTGCCTGACGTAAGAGCTGCCCAATTTACTGACAGCGTCGCAACCCAGCAGTGCCATCGTGCGTTCCACTTCGCCGCGCAGCAGCTGCAGCGCCCGCTCAACACCCGCCTGGCCGCCAGCTGCCAGAGGAAACAGGTAACCGCGGCCGATGCTGCAGGCGTTGGCACCCAACGCCAGCGCTTTAACGACGTGCGTGCCGCGACGAATGCCACCGTCACAGATAATTTCGAGTCGATCATGCAACGCGTCAGCAACGCTTGCGATACAGTCAACCGGTGCCGGCGCCGATTCCAGCTGCCGGCCCCCATGATTCGACAACATCACAGCGGTGGCCCCGGAGTTTGCGGCTCGGCGGCAGTCCTCGACCGTTTGTACGCCCTTGATAACCAGCGGGCCGTCCCACTGGGCCGCCAGCCACTCGACATCTTTCCAGGTAAGCGAACGATCAAACTGGCTATTGATGTACTCGACGACCCCGCTGTCAATTTTTGCTGCCGCCTTACTGCTGGTGATATTGACCAGGTCCAGATCCTTGCGAATAAGCGCCCGGTAGAGCCAGCCCGGGTGGCGCGCATAGCTGATTGCGCTGCGCCATTTGAACTTCGGCGGCGCCGACATGCCATAAACAATGTCGCGCTCGCGGTTGCCCGCCAGCGGCGTATCGACAGTGAGACACAGTGCTTTGTACTTTTGCTGCTTGCACCGCGCGAGGAAGTCATTGGTCAGCCCGCGATCCTTGAAAACATAAAGCTGGAACAGCTTCGGACCAGCGCTGGCAGCCGCCGCATCCTCAATGGTCGTCGTGCCCAGGGTCGACAAACTGTAGACCATGCCGAATTTCTCCGCCGCCCTCGCAACAGCGGGTTCGCCGGCGCGATGAAAAAGTCTGGAGGCCCCCGTTGGCGCAATCATCACCGGCCACTCGACGGGCTCGCCGAATAACGTCGATTTAAGATTGATGTTACTGACATCGGCCAACTGCGTCGGGAGCAACTCGTAATCGTTAAACGCGTCAGTGTTGCGGCCAAGCGTCCACTCATCGTCAGCACCGCCGTCCATATAATGAAACACCGGGGCCGGCAATCTGCGCCGCGCGATGCGGCGAAAATCCATGATGTTGTTGCAGTTCGAGATGCCCATTGGCCGAGATTAGCACGACCGCCCGGGTTGTTAAGAGTTGCCACCCCCGGGCACTCGGGGCCTGCTATCATTGCGCGCCAGATTCCCGGCATCGAGGAAGTTTATGCAGGCCCCGTCTACGATCGTTGATCCCGCGAGAAACCGCGCAGTTGCGCAGTGGTTGCTGCTGTGCTGCGGCCTGGTTTTTGCGATGGTCGTGCTTGGCGGCTTTACGCGGCTGACTGGCTCCGGCCTGTCGATGGTCGACTGGCGCCCGATCATGGGGATACTGCCGCCCCTGAGTGATGCGCAATGGCAGCGCGTTTTTGAGCTTTACCAGCAGTCGCCCGAGTACCAATCCGTCAATTTCCACATGGACGTGCACGCGTTTAAAAGCATTTTCTGGCTGGAGTATTTGCACCGCTTGCTTGGGCGGCTGATCGGTATCGTCTTCCTCCTGCCGTTTGTGTTTTTTGTTGTCAAGGGCTACATCGAAAAACGCGAATGGCCGAAATACCTGTTGATGTTCGTCCTTGGCGGCATGCAGGGTTTGCTCGGCTGGTACATGGTAAAGAGTGGCCTGGTCGATCGACCGTCGGTGAGTCAATACCGGCTGACCGCGCACCTCGTTGCCGCCTTCCTCATTTATTCCTACATGTTCTGGGTAGCATTATCACTGCTGTATCCCGCACCGAAAGGTGCCGCCCGACACCCGTGGTTCGGCAGAACACTTGCGGTCACGGGACTGATTGCTTGCACCATTGTGTCCGGTGGCTTTGTCGCCGGATTGAAAGCCGGCAAGATTTACAACACATTTCCAATGATGGGCGATAACTGGTTGCCCCCCGGTTTGATGTCACTGCAGCCCGCCTGGCGCAACCTCTTTGACAACGCGGTTACGGCGCAGTTCGACCATCGTCTGCTGGCGCTGATCACGCTGGGAATCGTCGCCGCCTTTTGGACCAAAGCCCGTAATGCCGGATTGCCGAAACGAGCGCGCATCGGAGTGAATGCACTGTTGCACACCGCGGTACTGCAGATACTCCTCGGCATCGCGACGCTGCTGATGGCAGTGCCGGTCGTGCTTGGCGTGGCACACCAGGCGGTTGCGCTACTGTTATTCACCGTCGCGTTGTTTACGACGCACGCACTGCGCCACGCCGAATAGTCGGGTTGCGGGCCTTTTCGGCAAATACCCATGTGAATACGGATGGAATTCGAGGAAAATTGCAGCCTATGAAAACAACAACAAACAGCGCAAGTGATCTGACGACCGTCTGCTTCGATACGGACCTGATTGTTCGTTATGGCGGCCGCGGGCCGCGTTATACGTCCTATCCGACTGCGCTGCAGTTCAGCAACGCGGTGACGGCAGCGGACTATAAAGCCAATGCCATCGCCAGTAATGACAGCGATGTACCGCTATCGCTGTACGTACATATCCCGTTTTGTCATTCGCTTTGTTACTACTGTGGCTGCAACAAGATCGTTACGCGCAACGAAGCGCGCGTCGAGCGTTACATCGAGATGCTGTACCGTGAAATCGAAATGCAGTCCGTGTTGTTTGACCGCAGTCGCAAGATCGAGCAACTGCACTTTGGCGGCGGCACGCCAACTTACCTGGATAACGCACAGCTGAGTGAACTACTGGACAAGCTGCGGGGTGCTTTTAATTTTGATGACAGCGAGAACCGCGAATTCTCGATCGAGGTAGACCCACGGACCGTGGACGCCGACGGCATCCGTCATCTGTACGCGTTGGGCTTCAATCGGCTCAGCCTGGGCATCCAGGACTTCGACCCGGCCGTGCAGGACGCGGTCAATCGGCGACAAACACCTGCGGAAGTCCGCCTCCTTGTCGAAAGCGCCATCAATGCGGGGTTTGGCTCGATCAGCTTCGACCTCATCTACGGGCTGCCACATCAGACGGTCGAGAGCTTCAACAACACACTCGATCTCGTCATCGACATGAAGCCCGACAGGCTTGCTGTTTACAATTACGCGCACCTGCCGCAACGTTTCAAGGGACAGCGCATGATCAATGACGACGACATCCCGCTGCCCGAAGTCAAACTGGAACTCCTGCACAATACCATCGACAAACTGTGTGCGGCCGGTTACATCTACATCGGCATGGACCATTTCGCCCTGCCCGGGGACGAACTGGTCCGCGCGCGCCAGAACGGTACGCTGCAGCGCAACTTCCAGGGTTATTCAACACATCGCCAGTGTGACCTCGTGTCGCTTGGCGTCAGCGGTATCAGCAACATTGGCAATATGTTTGCGCAGAACTCAATCACGACGATGGAGTACGAAACAGTTATTGAAAGCGGCGAACTGCCCATTCGCAAAGGTCTGCTCGTTGACGCGGACGACCAGCTGCGCGCCGGCGTCATCCAGGCACTCATGTGCTATGACAGTCTTTCTTTTGATGAATACGGCGCGGAACACGGCATCGACTTTCGCGACTATTTTGCCGCCGAAATCGCGCATCTCGAGCCGCTCGCCGCAGACGGCCTGATCGAACTGGACGATGCCGGTGTGGCAATCACGCAGAAAGGCCGACTGCTGCTGAGAAGTATCGCAATGGTCTTTGATCGTTATATCGACCAGGCCGAAAACGACAACCGTTTTTCGAAAGCAATCTGACCGGACTCAGGCGGCGCTGACTTCGGTCAGCCAGCCGTGCGTGTCCTTGGCTAAACCAAACTGGATATCCTGCAGCGCTTTTTGCAGTCGCGCCGAATTGGGTCCCGGCTTGCCGTCACGAACAGGTATTTCCTCACCTTTATAGACCAGCGAACCGACCGGCGACATGCACGCTGCCGTACCTGACAACACCGCTTCGAACTTCGACACGCCTTGCAACAATTCCTGCACGGTGAAATTTCGTTCGTTAACCGTGTAACCCAGCTCGGCACCGAGCTTCAGTATGGAGTCCCGCGTCACACCATGCAGGAACGAGGAATCAAGCGGTTTCGTGATAATTTCGTCGTCGCTGATCAGCAGGAAATTCGCAGCCCCGGTTTCCTGGACATCCCCTCCCGGGCAGAACAACACCTGGTCGACGCCGTACTTTGCTTTGGCAGCGAGCGTCGGTCCCAATGCCGCCGCGTAATTTCCGCCCGTCTTGGTGCTGCCCAGTTGCTCCGTTGTTCGTGTTCGCTGATCATCGACCAGCAACTTGAGGGTCGCCTTGCCGCCGGCAAAATAGTCGCCAACAGGTGATGCGATAACGAACAAAGTGGCTTCGCTCGATGGCGCCGCCGCCGCGCCGATGTTCTCCAGCGTGCCGACCAGCGTCGGCCGCAGATACAGTGAACTTGGTGGCTCTGGAATATCCGCAAGCTGATGCGATACCAGGTCGATCACCATGCCGGCTAGCAAATCTTTTTCCGGAACGGGCAAACACATGGACTGCGCGCTCTTTTGCATGCGCGCGACATGATCGTAGAGCCTGAAAATTCGACCATGACCGTCCGGCCAACGATACGCCTTGAAGCCCTCGAAGCAACTGCTGGCGTAGTGAAAGACGTGCGCGGCCGGGTGCATCGGTAGTGGCGCAAGTGGTTCCAGCGAAGGAGCCTGCCACGCGCCGTCTACATAACGGGCGATCACGAGATGATCACAAAATTCTGTGCCGAACTGGCTCATTGGGTGTCTGCTTTTTGCGGTTCTTTCAGAGGCCGACACTTTGCCATCAAACGCCTGCAATTTGCCATACCAGAAAGCCGTTATATGTCTAACTCATTGTTTAACAATGCCGCTCAGGCGTAAACTCAACCGCCAAACGAATTATCGAGCGGAGAGAGAAATATGAGCGTTGTAGCTGACAAACTTGACGCCTACTGGATGCCATTTACCGCAAACCGGGATTTCAAGAAGAAACCTCGCGTCATCAAGGGCGCCGCCGGTCATTACTACACGACGGTTGACGGCCGCAAACTGTACGACACGTTCTCGGGCCTGTGGACCAGCGGCATCGGTCACTGTCATCCGAAGATTGTTGCTGCGGTGCAAAAACAGGTCGCGGAACTCGACTATTGCATGGGCTTTCAGGTCACCAACGATAAAGCACTCGAACTGGCGGACCGCGTTGTGAACATGGCCCCCGACGGCATTAGCCGCTGCTTCTTTACGAACTCAGGGTCCGAATCGGTCGACACCGCGCTGAAGATCGCACTGGGCTATCACCGCGCACGCGGCGAAGGCCATCGCACGCGCCTGATAGGCCGCGAACGCGGCTACCATGGCGTTAACTTTGGCGGCATGTCGGTCGGCGGCATGGTGCCGAATCGCAAAGCATTTAGCGCGAACCTGATTCCGGGCGTCGACCACATCCGGCATACGCTCGACCTCGAACACAATGCGTTCAGCCGGGGCCTGCCGCAGTGGGGCGCGCACCTGGCAGAAGACCTCGAGCGGCTTTGCGGCCTGCACGATGGCAGTAATATCGCGGCCGTGATTGTTGAACCGGTAGCCGGATCCACCGGTGTGTTACCGCCACCCGTCGGTTATCTCGAACGGCTGCGAGAGATCTGCGACAAGCATGGCATCCTGCTGATTTTTGACGAGGTCATTGCTGCTTTCGGGCGCCTGGCGCGGCCTTTCGGCGCGCAGCGCTTTGGGGTCACACCGGACATCATTACGACCGCCAAGGGCCTCACCAACGGTGTGATTCCGATGGGCGCCGTGTTGGTGAGCGACTCGATCTACGATGCCTTCATGCACGGTCCCGAAAACATGATCGAACTGTTCCACGGCTATACCTATTCCGGCCACCCGGTGGCAGCGGCCGCCGGACTGGCAACGATGAGCGTGTACGAGGAAGAAGGCACCTTTGAGCAGTCCGCAGCGCTCGAGCAGCATTTCGAGGACCTGCTGCATTCGTTCGCCGACCACAAGCACGTCATCGACGTGCGCAACATCGGCCTCATGGGTGCCATTGAAATGGCACCGCGCGATGGGGCGCCAGGGGCGCGCGGCGGCGAAGCACACAAGAAGTGTTTCTGGGATGAGAACATTGTCATTCGCAACGGCATGGATATCCTGCAGTTCTCACCGTTCCTGAACTCGAAGCCCGA
>JBATID010000240.1:0-6125 GCA_049667545.1 Woeseiaceae bacterium | reverse complement strand
ACGATAACTGCAGAAAACCGGCGAATCCTAAGATTCGCCCTTGTATAGGTTATTGGTCCTTCCATTCAGGCGCCACGAGAGTGTCCTGAAATCAGTTCGCGGGGCCTTAGTTGCCAAGCATGTAACGTTTTTGAATCAATCGAATTAACCCTATGTGGCTTCAATCAAGTCATCAGCGAAATGCGGTGGCTATGCAACCTTGGCAATTCGAACATCTGTGTTCTCCAGCGCGTTTTGCGTCATAATTCGGAGAGCATTTTTGAGGCCGCTTTCCCAATGTCGGTGTCAGGATCGATTCGCTCGGCTGTCTCCAATGACAACTTTGCCTCGTCGAGATTTCCCAGTTCCTTGTTTACATACCCCAAAGTCAACCAGATCCTTTGATTGTCTGGATTCAGCGCTGACCCTTTCATGAGCACAGCAAGGGATTCTTCCGATCGGTTTATGTAGTGAAGTGTGAGGCCCAGGTTATTCTGAATAATAACGTTTTCAGGATCCAGGGCCGACAACTGCCCATACAGGTCTGCTGCTTCAGCATATTGTCTGTTCGCAAAATATTTATCTGCCAACAGTGACATAGTCGCCGGATCTTTCTTCTTCGAGTCGGACGAAAGCAGTGATTCCAGTAGGCCTGTATTTACCTCAAGCTGGTCACCCTGGGGCATAGCCGACGGTGTGGTGGCATCGCTGCGAGTAGCCGAAACGGTTTGTGCATCATCGACATACATTTGACGAGTTACCGCAAACACGATCAGTCCAAAGACAAACAGGAGCGCTAGCGTCTGCAGCCAGGTTGGGCCCTTGGCTAGCGTCGTAGCACGTTCGACATTTCTTGGGTTTTGGCTCAATTGTAATACTCCTCAGATGCATTGAGGCTGCGACGGATATACTAAGCGGTGGCGACCTTTTTCATGGCAGGAGCCTCGGAGTACACCAGCGATGCAG
Source organism: Woeseiaceae bacterium (assembly GCA_049667545.1). Lineage (GTDB taxonomy): Bacteria > Pseudomonadota > Gammaproteobacteria > Steroidobacterales > Woeseiaceae > UBA1847. The sequence continues at coordinate 5,180 of JBATID010000240.1, read as the reverse complement.
CAGGCACGCTTAAAGCATACCGCGCGAATGCTACTATGTTTTCGCCCGTGCGCGGTATTTCCTGCCCTTTATCGGCCGATCACCTAGCTGTCGCAGTGCTTTCGACACGTATTTCTTCTGCACGGCGACATAGCTGACGGTATCAAACAGGTCGATCTTGCCAACGGCGTCTCCGGGAATGCCGCCCTGCGCTGTCAAAGCACCCAACAAATCACCGGGACGCAGTTTGTTTTTGCGCCCACCGCTGATCTGGATGGTGGTCATCAGTGGCACGAGCGTTTCGTCCCCGCGTTTCGCATCGGGAATGCCACGTTGTTCGAGGTGCGCATCCGGGAGCGACTTCTCAATTTCCTGCAGTCGCCACATCTCGCGTTCTTCAACGAGACTGACTGCAATGCCCGTTTTCCCGGCACGCCCGGTTCTGCCGATGCGGTGGACATACACCTCCGGTTGTTGCGGCAACTCGTAATTGAAGACTGCATCAATATCTTTCACGTCGAGCCCACGGGCTGCAACATCAGTGGCGATTAGCACGCTCGCGCTCCGATTTGAGAAACGCACCAGGACCTGGTTTCTCTGCGCCTGGTCGAGATCGCCGTGCAGTGCAATCGCAGTGATCTTTTCTGACTGCAGATGCCTGGTCACCTCGGCGCAATCAACCTTGGTATTGCAAAATACCAGGTTGAGCGCCCCACCCCACGCTCGCAATGTTCGCACCAGCTCGGCGTTGCGATTTTCTCGCGTCACAGAACACCATGTCTGCATAATCTGCGCGGGCGACTCGTCGTCGGTGACATCAACCGTGCGCGGCTCGTGCTGCACTCGTCTGCTGATATCGGCGATCGCCTCGGGATACGTGGCGCTAAACAGCAGCGTTTGCCGCTGCGCCGGAACGTACGCGAGGATCGCATCGATCTCGTCCGTGAAACCCATATCCAGCATGCGATCTGCCTCGTCCAGTACCAACGTCTGGAGAGACCCGAGATCAATATTACCGCTGCGCAGATGTTTGTGCACACGCCCTGGTGTGCCGACAATGATGTGAGGATTGCGTTGCAGCGATGCGGTTTGATCCCGTAACGGTGCCCCTCCGCAAACGCTCAGAACTTTGATGTTCGGGATCGACCGGGCCAACCGGCGAATTTCGCGGGCGACCTGGTCGGCCAATTCTCGGGTGGGACATAGCACCAGCGCCTGCACCACGAACGATGACACATCCAGCTGGTTGAGAATGCCGAGACCAAAGGCGGCGGTCTTGCCGCTGCCCGTCTTCGCACGTGCCAGCACGTCTGCTCCAGCAAGCAGTAAGGGCAGAGTCTCGGCCTGCACCAGGGTCATCTCAGTGTAACCAAGATCGGCAAGGTTGCCGAGCAAGTCGGGGTTCAGTTGGAGATCGCTAAAATCCCTGGAGGAAGACAAGGTCTGATACTTCGCTGTGCTTTGAGACAAAGCGGAACTCTAGCACTTATTCGTTGCTCCTAGAGTCCGGCATGGCTCAGGCCGTCTGTCAACACGACGGCCTGAAAACCTTTTTGTTTCAGTATGAAGGCCGCCGCTGAACTGCGCTGGCCGTTATCACAACACACGACGTATCGTGTTCCAGTATCGAGCATATTGAGTTTATGACGAATAAGGTAAAGTGGTACATTTATGGCGCCATCGTTATGGAAAGCCTTAAATTCACCCGGTAGTCGGACATCGAGCCATTGACCGCCGTCGGCAATGACTTTTTCCGCTTCGTGTTGGTTCACCCATTCGAGCATCGGCTTTTTTAGAAGGGACTGAAAGTCGTCTTTCCCCAAACGCATCAAGGTGCCGTCCGTCTGCATACTGATCGTCGCGTTGCACTTTGCATCCGTGAGTATCGATTCTTCACCGAAGGTGTCGCCGACCGCCAGACTAGCCAGGTCGATGCCCCGGGGGTTCAAAGGTGTCTCGCGTGTCACCTTGCACCGGCCATGGCTAACGATGTAGAAATATTCGCCACGACTGCCCTGCCGGACAACGATGTCTCCCGCCTTATAGTCAACCTGCTGCAGGCGCAAGAAGATCGTCTGAATATTCGCCGGTGGTAACTTCTGGAACGCTTTGACATTAAGGAAGGCGGCCATCCAGTTATCGCTTTCCTTAAGTTGTTCGGCGCTGAAGTCACCGACTTCATAGATACCGGTCTTGTCCCACGTCAATGTCACATCAAGAAGCTCACTATCTATACTGATGTACTTGACGTCGCCTGCCGCTACGGCAGTCCGCTGGCGCGGCAGTATGGGGGCGACCGGGTTGCGCGCTTCATCCGTGCCGCCCGTGATCGTCTGAACGACCCGGTCCCCTTCCTTGAGTTCTATCATCCCGGACAATACATAGACTGACTGCTTGACTGTATCCCCCTTCTTGAACAGAGTCTGTCCGCGTTTCGCATGCAGCAATTCGATCTTATCGAGAATCGCGCGGAGGGTATTCGTCTTCAGCTGGTTCAGTGGGGAGAGGCTCCTGAGCAGAGCAATGTCGACTTTATTGGTCATTGAGCGCGCGACTGTCCTCTCTTGGAGGAGTTCCAGTTTGAGATAGGCCGGAGTCTAACATGAGGTGAATGTCCACTTTTAGCCGAGAAGTTGGCACCCGATTCTAGCGCCCACAAGAAAGGCCATCAAATTCGGGTAGACTGCGGCGATGCCGAGCCAACGGAGTATTCGAGCCTTCCTGAAGCAGCGTACACGCCTGTTCCTTAACGTACTGTTCTTCGTCGGTGTGTTTGTTGCTGTCAGCACCTTCCAGGCCCGCAACTATGTCGATCGTCACGAGATCAATCTGCCGGTAATGCTCGGCGATACCCAAATCGCGCAGGACTGGCGCGTCTATGCATTCCCCACCTATTACGTGCTGGATAGCGATCGGAGAATTCGCCGGCGCGATCTCGGCTATAGCACGCAATTCGGTTTATGGTGGAGGACCTGGTTCGTTGACTAGTCAAATGAAACTTTTCTGTTGTCTTCTGCTGCTTGTCGCCTTGGGCGCTTGCAAACACCCGGACTCCACGCTGCAATACCTGGCCAACGAAGGTGTTGCCGTGTTTCACGAAGACACGACGCTGCTGTTTGATCCGTTATTTGGCAATGACTACGGCGTCTACGCCCTGGTACCCGACCGTACGCGCGACGCCCTGTTCGCTGCTGCGCCACCGTTTGAGAACATTACGGCAGTTTTCGTGAGCCACCATCACGGCGATCATTTCGATCCGGCCGACATGCTTCGGTTGCTGCAACAACACACAACCACTCAACTGTATGCGCCACAGCAGGCCATCGATGCGATGAGAGCCGCTGCAGGACCGGAGCATGCCGCTGTGTTCGAGCGCACGACGGCGCTCCAGTTGCGCTATGAAGACGCCCCGCAGACCTTCCGCAGTGGAGATATCCTGGTGGAGGCCTTTTTCGTGCCGCATGCGGGCTGGCCGGTGCGGCTAACCGACGTCCAGAATATCGCTTTCCGAGTGACGGTTGATGATGAGGCGTCGGTCGCTCACCTTGGTGACGCGGATCCCAACCTGATTCATTTCGAACTCCATCGGGAGCAGTGGCACCAGCACACGACGGATATCGCTTTGCCACCCTACTGGTTCTTCAATTCCAAGATGGGCAACCAGATATTGCAGGAGTATGTCCGGCCGAAGCATTCGACAGGCATTCATGTGCCCTCTTCTTACACTGACCCCGCCAGGATCCCTGATGATCTCCAGGGCTTTGACTTGTTCAAGACGCCTGGTGAGAGCCGACCATTAAAGGCCGCGGGCGAGTGAGCGTTCGAAGGAAGACGTCATAGCGTTATAACCTCTTGCCGTTAAAACGGTACCGCGTTATGATGTGCCCATGGATGAGCAAACCCAAAAACGAGCCACCGTCTATTTCGACCCCTCCTTGCATCGGGCTTTGCGCCTGAAAGCAGCTGAAACTGACAGCAGCATATCCGAGCTCGTCAACGAAGCGGTTAAAGCGGCCCTCGCGGAGGACGCAGGCGATTTGGAGGCGTTCGAGGTACGAGAAGCCGAACCGGACTATGCCTTCGAAGACGTCGTTAGAGACCTGAAACGACGTGGCAAAATTTAGCGTCCGAATAAAGAAATCGGCCCGGAAAGAACTGGCATCAATTGCCACGAAAGCTGACCGCCAACGTATTGTAAAGCGCATCAATTCGCTTGCGGAGAATCCGCGTCCGCCCGCCGCTTCGAAATTGTCAGGTCGCGAACGGTACCGACTTCGCCAGGGCCGCTATCGCATTCTTTACACAATCGACGACGCCGTGCTGACTGTGTGCGTAATCAGGATCGGCGATAGAAAGGACGTGTATAGAAATCTGTAGTAATTAGCTCGTCCCGGGCTTAGGCGCGGGAATGGCCTCGTGGTAACCTCTGCCGCTCGCAGCCAATCGGAGAAATTAGGTGATCAAAACGGACGTAGTCATCGTCGGCGCCGGGCCCTGTGGCCTGTTCCAGGTATTCGAACTGGGACTATTGGGTTTGAAGTCTCACCTTGTCGATTCGATCCGGCAGCCGGGCGGCCAATGCACCGAGCTGTATCCCGACAAACCGATCTATGACATACCCGGCATTCCCGTCTGCACTGGCGAGGAATTAACGGACAACCTGCTGAAGCAGATCGAGCCGTTTGATTGCGAACTGCATCTCAACGAGGAAGTGACCGTTGTGAGGAAGGACGGCGATAGTTCGTTTTTTGTCGAGACCAGTGAAGGAACACAGTTTGACGCGAAGGCCGTGGTGATCGCCGGCGGCGTCGGTTCTTTTCAGCCACGCCATCTGCGTCTGCCCGGCATCGATAATTTCGAGGCAAAGAACCTCCATTATCGCGTGCAAAATCCGCAGCGGTTCGCTGGCAAGAAACTGATCATACTGGGTGGCGGCGACTCGGCACTCGACTGGGTGCTGGAGCTTGCCAACGTGGCCGCCCACATCACGCTCGTCCACCGCCGCGATGAATACCGCGCGGTCGAAGCATCAGTGGCCAGGATGCGCAAGCTGGTCGCGGACGGCAAAGTCGACGCAATCGAAAGTGCCAAAGCAACCGCGGCTGAAATGAAGGACGGAGCGATTACCGCGCTCACGATTCAGCCAAAAGACAGCGAACCGGTCGACGTTGCAGCGGATGACGTGCTCGTCTTCTTCGGCC
>JBATID010000239.1:0-2096 GCA_049667545.1 Woeseiaceae bacterium | reverse complement strand
GCAGTTGCACAAAGTCGCAGCGCTCGCCGTCAGTGAGGCGGACTATGCGCACTATCATGCGCGCCGAACAGCCCGCCCGGTGATCGACAAGAAGCTGGCTTTCGTGCGCATCGTGCACGATGACAAGCTGTCATCCGCGGTGCTCGAGTCACGTTTGAGCGTGGCAGCCGGCGATCCGATCGATACCAATATTCTGGCGCGGAATGCCGAGCGACTGTATGGCTTGCAGCTGTATGAAAAGGTGGGTTACACGCTCATAGAAGAAGCCGGCGGCACCGGCGTTGAGTACCGCGCCACGACGAAAAGCTGGGGTCCGAACTTCCTGAAGTTTGGGCTTGCTCTTGAAGAAGACTTTGAGGGCTCGACGGCGTTCAACCTCAATACGCGGTTGACGCGTGCGGGACTCAACCGGCTGGGGGCCGAGTGGCGCACCGATCTAAGGCTGGGGACGGATCCACGATTGTTCACAGAATTCTATCAGCCGCTCAGCATTGATTCGCGCTGGTTCGTCGCGCCGCGTTTGCAGGTTGGCCAGTCCAATCTCGGCGCGTTCTCGCAGGATGAGACGGTCGCTCGACTGCGTGTCACCGAAGCGGAAACCGGCTTTGATTTTGGCAGGGAGCTGGGTACCGTTGGCGAACTCCGGGTCGGTGTGTTTCGCGGCGTTGGTGAGGCGCGCGTCAAAGTGGGCGACCCGATCTTGCCAAATGACGATTTCGAAACCGGTGGCGCATTTGCCAGCTTGCGCTATGACTCGCTCGATAACGCGCGCTTTCCACGCAGTGGCATGCTGGCCGAACTGCGATGGACGCTGTCACGCCCGGGCCTTGGTGCGGATTCGGACTTCGATACAGTGTCCGGCGAAATTGCCAGGAGCTGGAGTCGCGGCAAAAGCAGCCTGCAGCTGGGGCTTGGCTATGCAACCACGCTGGAGTCGGACGGTGCCATTCAGGACTTGTTCCCGCTGGGCGGTTTCCTGCGCCTCTCCGGGCTGGAGCGCGGTGAGCTCAACGGACCGCATGCGGCGCTGGCGAAACTCGTGTATTACCGGCGCGTGGGCGATACGACGGGTGGCATTCTGGACACGCCGATCTATTTTGGCGTTTCGGCCGAGGCTGGCAATGCCTGGCAAAACCGTTCGGACATCAGTTTTGACACGATGATGATCAACGGCAGCGTGTTTGTCGGCATCGACACGTTTATTGGACCGATCTACCTGGCCGCCGGGTTCGCAGAGCAGGGGCGCACCAACTTCTACCTCTTTATCGGCACGCCGCCACGCTGATCATAACTACCGGGTAACTTTATCGAGTATCTGCGTTGGGCTATCGGTCTTGCGATAGTAGCCATGCCGAAGCGCCATGTGCTCGAAAGCGGCGTCGCGTTCTTCCTCGGTCGGGTACCAGTGGAATTTCTCCCAATCGTCGCCGAGCATCTTGCGCAGCGTATCGCCGGCAGGCAGCGTCACGCGAATGCCGAAGTTGCGCTGGCGACCGGCCGTCGCGGGGTTGACAAGATTGTGTTGATGGCAGATGTCCAAGACGGGCAACCTCGAAGGATTCATTCAGTAACGGCGGCGAGTATACCGGAAGTCGTTACCTTGCGATCAGGGCGCCTGCCCGCGATCGCCGGCACCCTCGCGGTCGGACCAGCCAAAGAGCCGTCGGGTAACAAACAGGTACACCGGCTTGACCAGCGCCATCCAGGCGCGCGCGACCGGCGATGGCCGCGCAAGTATGGCGAGTTCCCGCCGGGTCAGGTCCTGGGGGCGGTAGGTTCTCTTGTGTTTTAGCAGGTGGCGGATGTCCTCGCGGCCTGCCATGCGAAACAGGCGGCCGCGGCGTGGCGCGTGCCAGGCGAGTTGAAAGTCGATGATGGCCGGGCTGCCGTCCGGGCGTACCAGTAAATTGGGTTCCTTGGCGAGGTCGTTGTGCACGACGTCAAGGCGGTGCATTTTGCGCAGCAGGCGTGCCGCGCGCACGTAGTAGTCCGTGCTGTCGGGTTTTGCCTCGTGCATTGGCGCGCCGGCAATGTAAGTGCGAGTCAGCCGGCCAGCCTCGTAGCTGCAAAGGGCCGGGACGCCGTCGACACCGTCC
>JBATID010000238.1:0-6485 GCA_049667545.1 Woeseiaceae bacterium | reverse complement strand
GGCCGGAGATCTTGGCGATTCCCGTGGAGACGCTGGTGATCGTGCCCACCTCGCGCGGCGTCAGTTGCGCCGTAAAGGTTTCGCGTCCCTGGCTCAGGCCGGCAAACGCTTTGTCGAAGACACTTTGCAAGGAATCCGGCGGCACGCTCATTGCGTCTCCACGGGACTGGCCGCAGGCCCTGATTCCGGCCTGGATCCGGCTTTGGCCTCGGATTCAGAGCGTTTTTCCAGCAGTTCGCCGACGCTGTTTTCCAGTGACGCGAGATAATCCGCGATGCTCCAGGCGAGCTTTTGTCCGTTGGTAGAGAGTTCTATACCGCCGATCACGTCCGGCGCGGTATCGAAACGCACCTGGATGTCCGCCGCCAGGGTCTCGTTCAGCGCAGTCCGGATCGCAGCGCGTTGCTCCGACGTCAGCTCGAAGGCGCTGCGCACGCGCACCGGGTGGGTCGATGTCTTCAGGGAGCTGGCGAGACCTTGCCTGGCCTCATCGTCCAGCGCTCGCAAGCGGTCGGCGAAGACCTCGCACATGCGTTCTTCCAGGCCTGTCCCTGCGAGGTCGGTCAGCGCCTTGCGCGCGATGGCAAACACTTCCGCGCGGGTGCGGCGGGCGATTTCGTCGTACAAGCTCTGTTGTTCGCGTTGCAACGCATCCTGTCGTTTGGCACGCAGGACATCGGCCGCCTGCCGCGCTTCATCGAGAAGCCGCTGACGCTCGGTTTTCGCCTCGTCGATTGCCTGACTCAGGCGTGCGGCGCGCTGCTGGTCGAACGCCTCGTTCTTGCCCCGGAATGCGTCGCGCTCCGTTCGGGCTTCGGCCTCTTTCGCGGCCGCATCCGCGAGCGACAAGGCGATGCGCTGTTCCCGCGCGTCGATGGCGTCCAGGATGGGCTGGTAAAGAAAGCGCTTCAGCAACCACACCAGGATGAGGAAGTTGAGCGCTTGCGCGCCGACGGTGAACCAATCGACGAGCATGGCTTACTTTCCGGCGGCCTGGGCGATGACGTGATTCCAGAACGGGTTGGCGAAGACGAGGATCATCGATAGCACGAAACAGTAGATCGCCGTGGACTCGATCATCGCCAGGCCGACAAACAGGGTCCGGGTAATGGTGGCAGAGGCATCGGGTTGTTGGGCCAGCGATGTCAGAGCCGTTGCAACCGCCTTCCCCTCGCCAAGTGAAGGCCCAAGGACCCCTAGTCCGATGGTAATGCCGGCAGTGACAATCGATGCCACCGCGATAACCGTCATACTATCCATACTTATCTCCTTAGATTGTCATCGTTCATGCTTCAAGGTTTTGCATCGGGTTCAGCCTCGGGCTTGCGGACGCGCGTCGCGGCCGCAATGTAGACCGTGGCCAGAATGAAAAAAATGTAGGCCTGCACCATGCCGGTGAGCAGTCCCAGCGCCATCATGACAATCGGAAAGATGAACGGCGTGATGGTGAGCAGGATCGCGATGATCATCGTGCCGCTCATCATGTTGCCGAACAGACGCACGGCCAGCGCCAGGGTACGGGAGATTTCGCTGATGATATTGAACGGCAGCATGATGAACGTCGGCTGCGCGTAGGACTTGAGATAGTTGCCCAGGCCGCGCTCCTCGATGCCGAAAAGCGGCACGGCGACAAACACGCACAGGGCCAGCGCCGCCGTGGTCGAGAGCGAACCCGTTGGCGGCTGGAAGCCGGGGATGATGGTCCACAGGGCGCTCATGGCGAGAAACAACACCAGTGTACCCAGAAAACCGAGATACTGTTTCGGGTTACTGAGGCCGACGTCTTTAATTTGTTCCTCGATGGCGATGACTATGATTTCCAGCACATTCTGCCAGCGGGCACGTTTCAGGCCGATGGAAAGTTTGCGGGTGATGAGTTTCGCGCCCACGGCCATCACCAGCATCAGCCCCCAGGTGAAGACAATGGTGGCGTTGAGTTTGAAAAACCCGTATTGCCAGAAAATGATCTCGTCGGGACTAAGGCGCATGACCGGCCTCTTTCGCCGAAGTGCTAGTGTTATAGTGCTCGAGCGGCGGGCCGGCGAGCCTCGTTACGAGGACACGCGCGATGACAAATCCGAACAGACAGGCCAGTAGCCGTTGCCAATGACCATCCCCGACAAAATAAAATCCAGCGACGACGACAACTGTCCGCAACAGCAGGCTGCCAAGAAACAAAAGCGCCGGTCGTCTGGACGCAACGCCCAGGCGCACCGTCCACCAAAGGCCGCCAAAGAAAATGGCGCCGAGCAACAGGCCCGCCATCCCTGCCAGTGCCGGCATCAACCATTCAGTCATCCTCATCCTCCTGTTCGTCCCGCATCGCCTTGTCTTCCCTGGCGACCCAATGCCACGCATTGAAACAGCCGATTGTGAGCCCGGCCAGCAGCAGCGCCAATGTCCAGGAGCGGCCGCCCGGATAACGCTGGTCCAGCCATAACCCGAGTGCCGCGCCGAGCAGTGTCGGGATCGCCACCGACCAGCCGACCAGCCCCATCATGCCCAGGCCGAACCAGACGCCCGGCGCGGCGTCGCGCTGCGCCTTGAGCTTGCGTGCCGCTTTCCCGCCGACCTCCTTACCAAGCGACGGCTTCGGCTTCGAAGGCTTGCTTTGAGGTCCGTCAGTCATTGTGAAAAGTTACCATGCGGCGGATGAAGTCGCTTTCCATTTTCGCCAGCACGGAACGCACGCTTTGCTCGTGCTCGTCCAGGGTCAGAAACTCCCGCTCCACCGCATCACGCAATTGGCCGAGGTCCGTTCCCCCTATCGCCTGGCGCACGGAAACGAGCACGTCCGGTCCGCTCTTGACCATCACCCCTTCATCCACCGCCACGTACACCTCGCCCTCCGCTTCGGTTTCGTAGGTCAGAATACCGGGCGCGAGCGCCGCGACGCAGTCCAGCCGGCGTGGCAGGAGTCCCAACGCGCCCGCGCGGGTCTCGGCGACGATGCGCGACACACCGCTCTTGTCGGCGAAGACCTGAAAGGGCAGGAGGACCCTAAGATTCATCAGGTTCGGCGGTGGCATGCTCGTTCTCCGCTTGCGGTTCCCGCACGGGCCCGGATGCGTCACTGCCCGCGCCTTTCCCGGATTGCCGTTTTTGTTTCGCCTCGTCCACCGCGCCGATCATATAGAGCGCGCTCTCCGGGTAGTCTTTGAACTCATCGTTCAGGATGCGCTCGCAACCGTCCAGTGCCTCTTCCAGGCTGACCAGCTTGCCCTGGAGTCCGGTAAACTGCTCGGTGGTGAAAAACGGCTGGGTGAGAAATCGCTCCAGGCGGCGGGCGCGAGCGACCACGTTACGGTCCTCCGGCGAAAGCTGCTCCAGGCCGAGCATGGCAATGATATCCTTGAGTTCTGCGTATTGTGCCAGCGTGCGCCGGATTTCCTGAGCGAGCGCATAGTGTCGTGCACCGACGATGCCCGGCGTGGCCATCTTGGAACTGGACTGCAACGGGTCGATGGCCGGGTACAGTCCCTCGCTCGCCCGCTTGCGCGACAGCACGATCGACGCGGAAAGGTGCGAGAAGGTATGCACCGCCGCCGGGTCGGTAAAATCGTCCGCCGGCACATACACCGCCTGGATCGAAGTGATGGCGCCGCTGTCGGTATTGGCGATACGCTCTTCCAGTTGCGACAGCTCGGTGCCCATGGTCGGCTGATAACCGAGGCGCGACGGCATCTGCCCCATCAGGCCAGACACTTCCGAGCCGGCCTGGATAAACCGAAAGATATTGTCGATGAGCAGCAACACGTCGCGGCGCTCGTCGTCGCGGAAATACTCGGCCATCGTCAGCGCGGCGTGGCCGACGCGGAAACGCGCCCCCGGCGGCTCGTTCATCTGGCCGAAGATCATTACCATGCTCGGCAATACGCCGGCTTGCTTCATCTCGCGGTAAAGTTCCTCGCCTTCGCGACAACGTTCGCCGATGCCGCAAAAAATACTCACGCCTTCGTGTTGCCCGACCATGTTGTGAATCATCTCGGTGAGCAACACCGTCTTGCCCACCCCCGCCCCGCCAAACAAGCCCGCCTTGCCGCCGCGCTCCAGCGGCATCAGCACATCGATGACCTTGATGCCCGTCGAAAACACTTCTGAGCTGGTGGAACGGCGCACCAGCGGCGGCGGCGCCCGATGCACAGAACGCCATTGCACATCTGTCGGCGCCGCTTCACGGTCGATGGCATTGCCGAACACATCGAACATGCGCGCGAGAATGCCCTTGCCGACCGGCGCCTGCAACGGCCCGCCGGAGTCTTCCACCGCCATGCCACGCGCCAGGCCCTGGGTGGGGGTCAACGCAATGCCACGCACGCGACGCGCATGCAGTTGCGCCAGCACTTCGATGACGATCTGGTTTTTCTCGCCCGCGCGCAGCAGCGAGTAGATCGGCGGCAGCTGCGCATCGAAGCGCATATCCACGACGCTGCCACGCACAGAGACGACCACGCCGGAATTCGATGCGCGGGAGTTGTTTGTCATTTCCCGGCTCGATTTCATCACACTATGCCTTCGCTTCCCCTGTGCACAAAGCGGGCTGAGATACGAGCGCTTCGCGCACGTGCATCAGCCGCCTTTCAATCCGTGTGCGATCATGCACGGATTCGATGCTGCGATCGGCCAGCTCGGCAATCCACTGCAGCTGTTCATCGAGTGCACGCAAGTGGCTCGGGCTGACCGTGAGACTGGCAATGGTATCGATGGCGCCGAGCATGCGCGCCATGATGGCGACATTGCCTGCGGCGCTGTCCCGAATCTGATCGAACGCCTCGGCCAACAGACTCTCAAAGGTCGGAACGATGGCGATCACCCGCAGTGTATCTTCCTCGTAACGGTGCGATGGCGGGAACTCCCGACAAGCCAGCCGGGCCAGAATCGCCGTCAGGTAATCCACACACATCACCGCCGTCGAGGTGTCATTGACACCGGGCGAAAGGGCCTTCAAGGCCATATCCACGATCTGCCTGATTCCGAAAGCGGTGTCCTGATCAACCGTGCGATGGCGACCAATACTGTAAGCCCCATTCAGGGCATCAATCATCTCTTGATCCGGCGGGTATGTCAGGGCGAGCGATGCCAACGCGGCATCTTGCACAACGAACGCACCGATGCCATGCTCCATCCGCACGATGGTCCTCCCACCCCGCGCCAGGCGCAGGATGGCATCATTATCTACGCTCTCTATGTAGCCACTCACCTCCGCCGGCACTGCGTACCAGGTCCTCTCATCCGGAGTGGGAAGGAGCCGCTCGTCCTCCTCACCCCCAGCTTTGTCGGGACCGGGTTCCCGTTTTTCCGGGAACAGCCGATCAATGGACGCAAAGGTTTCCTGAGCGACAGAGGCAATGATCCTGGAGGCCTGGATCGACGAGGCGATGTGATGAATAAAATAAATGAGGACCGCAATGCCGCCAAACGCCAGAACAAAGGCGAAAAAGACCGCCAGGCTGGGCACGAATGGCGCATCGCCAGTGCGAATAGTGTGCAACACGATCAAACAATAGACGAAAATTCCGGCAAAGGTTCCCAGTGTGACCTGCGTGACACGGCTGCGCATGAAGTTGCGCAGGATGCGCGAGGTGTATTGGCTCGAAGCCAGCGTCAATGCCAGCAGTGTCATGGAGAATGTGATGCCCATAACGGACATCATCGAACCGGCAAGCGTAGACAACATATCACGCGCGCCTTCCGCCCCGACCCCGAATATCCGTGGCCACCGGGCCAGCCATCGGTCACCCCCGGCGTAGTCTGCTTGGATCAACACTACCGCGTAAAGAACGCTGCTCAGGACGATCAGAAAAGGCAAAAACCAAAAGGTCGACTGCAAATCGCTCCACTGTTGTTTTAACTTATTCATGCGTCCACTTCCAATTTAGAATTTCCGGCATGTCTTCGCCGTGTTTTTCGATGTAGGCCTTGTGGTCGAGCAGCTTGTCACGCAACAAGTGTTTCGAATAAGCAGCGCGTGAACCGAGACTCGGTACCCGGTCGATGACATCACCGGCCAGGTGGAAGCGGTCGATATCATTCAATACCGCCATATCAAAGGGCGTGGTAGTGGTGCCATTTTCCTTGTAACCGCGCACATGCAGATTTCCGTGATTGGTGCGGCGGTAGGTCAGACGATGAATCAACCATGGATATCCGTGGTAAGCAAAAATGATCGGCCTGTCTTTGGTAAACAACACATCAAAGTCCTTGTCAGAAATGCCGTGCGGGTGCTCACCAGGCGGTTGCAAGGTCATCAAGTTTACCACATTGATAACGCGGACTTTTAATTCCGGGAACTGCTGGCGCAGCAGCTTCACTGCCGCCAGGGTCTCCAGCGTCGGCACATCACCACAACAGGCCATGACCACATCAGGATCACCGCCTTCGTCGCTACTGGCCCATTTCCAGATCCCCAGACCGGCGGTGCAATGCTTGATCGCTGCCTCCATATCCAGCCATTGCAGTTCAGGCTGCTTGCCCGCGACGATTAC
>JBATID010000237.1:0-3416 GCA_049667545.1 Woeseiaceae bacterium | reverse complement strand
CGCCGGCCAAGGCCAGCGCGAACAACAGCATCGGAACGAAATAACGCATCCTATAAATATGCCAGTAAATAAAGGTTCACAACCGGGACTGGTTCTCGTTATGCAAGCTTAACCTCCGCTTTTCGGGCTGTAAACTATGAGGCTTATGCCTTACTTAAGAGATAACCCCGTACTGCCGGCGGTAAGCGAGCACGGGCTCCAGGTAACTCTCGTATTCGCTGGACTCCTCGAGTATATCGATCAGATCGTCCAGCTGAACAATACTGATGACCGGGATTCCGAGCGATTGTTTCAGTTCCTGCACGGCAGAATACGGCCCCTGGCCCCGCTCCTGGCGATCGAGAGAGATGACGAGGCCCGCAATCCGGGCGCCGGCCGCCGCGATAATCTGATACGCCTCGCGCACCGCCGTGCCGGCCGTGATCACGTCGTCCACGATCAGTACATCGCCTGATAGCGGCGCGCCAACGATGCTGCCGCCTTCGCCGTGTGCTTTCGCTTCCTTGCGATTGAAGGAGTAAGGCACATCGATATCATGCTGCTCGGCAAGCGACGCGGCAGCCAGGGTGGCGAGTGGAATGCCTTTGTAAGCCGGCCCGAAAAGCATGTCGAAGCGCAGGTGTGACTCGGCAATGGCGTCCGCGTAAAATCGCCCGAGCTTGGCGGCCGCATAACCGGTGTTGAAAAGTCCGGCGTTGAAGAAGTAAGGACTGGTGCGACCGGACTTCAGCGTAAATTCGCCGAAGCGTAATACGCCCAGTTCCAACGCCAGTTCGATAAATTCTCGCTTGTACCCACGCATACAATGGCTCTTCTGTATCATGTCCGCGGCGCCGCAAAGTATGACATAGGAGGCTCGATTTGTTTCGCGTAATCAGCCTGAATGCCAACGGCATTCGAGCAGCAGCCCGCAAGGGTTTCTTTGACTGGATGGATAGCCAGGCGGCTGATGTAGTTTGCATTCAGGAAACCAGGGCGCAGGTACACCAGCTGACCGATGCGCTGTTTTCGCCCGCCGGATATTACTGCTACTACGAGGACGCCGAGAAAAAAGGGTACAGCGGCACGGCAATTTACACGCGGCACCAGCCCAGGAAAGTCGTACGCGGTTATGGTGATCCTGAGTTTGACGCGGAGGGTCGCTACCTCGAGGTACAGCTCGGTGGCATCAATATTGTGTCGCTTTATTTACCGTCAGGCTCGTCGAGTGAAGAACGTCAGGCTGCCAAGTACCGCTGCCTTGAGTCATTTACCGCACACCTCAGGAATCTGCAGCGCCGCCGCGCCGAGTACGTCATTTGTGGTGACTGGAATATCGCTCACAAAGAGATCGATCTGAAGAACTGGCGCGGCAACCAGAAAAACTCAGGGTTCCTGCCCGAGGAGCGTGCGTGGCTCGACGAAGTATTCGGCCAGCATCGCTACACGGATGCGTTTCGCACCATCGAGCAGCCGCCGGACCAGTACACCTGGTGGTCGAATCGTGGTCGCGCCTGGGACAACAATGTCGGCTGGCGCATCGACTACCAGGTCGTGACACCGGGGCTGAAAGACCGTGTGTTGCACACCGATATCTACAAGGATCAGCGCTTCTCCGATCATGCGCCGTTGATAATGGACTACGATTGGGCTCATGGAGACTGACACGACCGATCGACGAACGCAGCGGGAGACGCTTAAAGAAGCGATTCTGAACCGGCGCATGTTGATCTGCGTGTTCACCGGTTTCACGTCCGGTCTGCCACTGTACGTGCTGATCCAGCTGATTCCCGGCTGGCTGCGCGTGGAAGGTGTCGGCCTTGCCGAGATCGGTTTTTTTGCGCTGATCGGTTTTCCGTACACCTGGAAGTTTCTCTGGTCGCCGGTCATGGACCGCTTCACGCTGCCATTTCTCGGGCATCGGCGCGGCTGGATGCTCGTGACGCAGCTTGCCCTGCTGGTGTCCATTGCCGCGATGGGCTTCATCAGGCCGGACCTGTCGATATGGACCGTGGCCTACCTGGCGGCGGCGCTTGCCTTTTTTAGCGCCAGTCAGGACATCGTGCTCGACGCCTATCGACGGGAATTACTGCCGGACGTCGAGCTCGGGCTCGGCAACTCGATCCACGTGCAGGCCTACCGGCTGTCCGGTCTCGTGCCGGGTTCGCTGGCGCTGATACTTGCCGACCATTTGCCGTGGCACACCGTGTTTACTGTGGTTGCGCTGTTCATGGGTGTCGGGCTGATCATGACGTTGGTTATCGATGAGGCCATCGCCGAACCAACGCCCCCACGAACGATGCGTGCAGCCATTGTAGAGCCGATCAGGGAGTTCACGCAGCGCAAAGGCATCGGCGCGGCCATGCTGATACTGGCGTTCCTGTTCCTGTACAAGCTGGGTGACAACATGGCCACCGCTTTGCAGACGCCATTTTATATCGACGTCGGTTTCAGCCTGACGCAGATCGGTTCCATTGCGAAGTTCGCGTCGTTGTTTTCCGCCATCATCGGCGGACTGGCCGGCGGCGTCATGATGATCAAGCTCGGCATCAACCGCGCGCTATGGCTATTTGGCGTTGTGCAGGTTGTGAGCATACTCGGCTTTGCTGTGCTGTCCGAAGTGGGCGCGAACCCATGGATGCTCGGTGTGGCGGTATCGCTCGAGTATCTTGGCGTCGGGCTGGGCACCGCTGCGTTCACCGCCTACATCGCGAAGAACACGAACCCTGTTTTTGCCGCAACGCAATTTGCTTTGTTCACCGCGTTAACGTCGGTACCCCGCACGCTGGCGAATGCGGTTACGGGCGTCATTGTCGAACAAACCGGCTGGACTAACTTCTTTTTCATTTGCACGGCACTGGCCATTCCGGGCATGTTGCTGCTGTTCAAGGTCGCCCCGTGGAACGAGGCAGAAGCGTGACCAGTTGCGAACAGGAAATCGCCGTCGGGCGTCTCGATGAACTCGACGATCCCGGTTGTCGTGAATTCGAAATCGGGGAGGGCGACTGGCCCTTTCGGGGTTTTGTCGTGCGCCAGGGGGAGCGCGTGTACGCGTACCAGAATTTCTGCGCCCACGTGGGCCACCCGCTGAACTGGTCGCCAAACAAGTTTCTAACCAAAGACAAGACAGCCATCATTTGCGCATCGCACGGCGCTACCTACCAGATTGACACCGGCCACTGTTTCGCCGGCCCGGGTGCTGGCGGCTCTTTACGGAAAGTGAACGCCGTCATCCGCGACGGCATCATCTACGTGACCGGCCCGGATCGCATGTAACACCTCCACCCGTCTTTTCATGCTGGTAGCGGCGCGTGAACGACATGTTTGCCGGCGGACTGTCTCGCTGGCGCTCGCTTTATGTCTCGCCGGCAAACATCTCGCCCCCACGCCTGAAACGTCATGATCCGGACCGGCGCGGCGAGTGAACAAGATGTTCG
>JBATID010000236.1:0-3763 GCA_049667545.1 Woeseiaceae bacterium | reverse complement strand
GGACTACCTGCCGGAAAACCAGGAGATAGCGAAGAATCTGCTTGACCACGATTCGCTCGCCTATATTTCGCGCTATGCGCTCGGACGTGACTACCACAAAGTTCTGCGCGGTCGGCTGCGCGCGCTGGCTCGAAAAATCGAAACGCAAATCGGCAAGTTCGGGTATCGCGTGTTCGTGGACAGTGCTCCCGTATTGGAGAAAGCCCTGGCGGAGAAAGCCGGCCTCGGCTGGATCGGCAAACACACGAACCTGATCGACCGCGATCGTGGTTCGTGGTTTTTTCTCGGCGAGTTGTACACCGACCTGCCGCTGCCGATTGACCCGCCGGAAGTCTCGCATTGCGGCACCTGCCGTGCCTGCATCGACGTCTGTCCGACCGACGCCATCGTGGCGCCGTACTCGCTGGACGCGCGGCGCTGCATTTCCTACCTGACGATCGAGTCGAAAGCCGCCATCCCGGTTGAATTTCGCAAAGCGATAGGCAACCGCATTTATGGCTGCGACGACTGCCAGTTATTCTGTCCATGGAACAAGTTTGCGACCCTGACCGCAGAAAGCGACTTCGCACCCAGACACGGCCTCGATGCAGTAGCGCTTTGTGATCTGTTTGTATGGGATGAGGAAACCTGGCTTAAGCGCACCGAGGGCAGCGCAATGCGCCGGATCGGCTTTGACAGCTGGCTGCGTAATATCGCCGTTGCCCTCGGCAATGCGCAGACCACGCCCGAGGTTGTTGCCTGCCTGCAGCAGAGGCAGACTGGAGAATCACCGATGGTGACCGAGCACGTCACCTGGGCACTGG
The DNA here is from genome assembly GCA_049667545.1 of Woeseiaceae bacterium. Lineage (GTDB taxonomy): Bacteria > Pseudomonadota > Gammaproteobacteria > Steroidobacterales > Woeseiaceae > UBA1847. Next base: position 2,960 of record JBATID010000236.1, on the reverse strand, counting down.
CGCAACACAAACTGACACCCGCAGCGGAGAGCAACGATGTTTGAAGCACCTCAATCGCCTTACCTGGTCCCTTTCGATGGTAGCTTCACGGTCGCGGCCGCCGGTACTCGACCACGTACCGACGGACCCTCGCACAAAGGCAAGCACCGGCGCCAGAGAACCGAAGACCTGAACAAGTTGCAGCGCGTGCTCGCAGCAGGCGACCGGCACGCCGTGCTGCTTGTCTTCCAGGCGATGGACGCAGCGGGCAAAGACAGCACAATTAGAGCCGTCATGCAGGGAGTCGATCCTTCCGGCTGCCAGGTCTTCAGCTTCAAGAAACCGTCAAGCCTCGAACTCGATCACGATTTTTTGTGGCGCACGACCTGCTGCCTGCCGGAGCGTGGTCGCATTGGTATTTTCAATCGCAGCCAATACGAGGAAGTGCTGGTCGTACGCGTTCATCCGGAAATCCTCGACTATCAAAAACTGCCAGGCAAACTCGATCAGGACACCATCTGGGACAACCGGCTCGCGTCGATCCGCCAGCAGGAAGAACACCTGGCACGCAATGGCACCGTGATTCTGAAGTTCTGGCTGAACGTCTCACAGGAGGAGCAAAAACGACGCTTTATTTCGCGGCTCGACGATCCTGACAAGAACTGGAAATTTGAGCCAAAAGACGTTGTCGAGCGGCGCTATTGGGATGACTACATGCACGCTTACGAAGCGGCGCTCAACGCTACGTCGAGACCCTGGGCGCCCTGGTATGCAATTCCTGCCGACGACAAGTCGTACATGCGGGCACGCGTCGCCGATACCATTATTGCAGCGTTGCAAAATATCGGCCTGCAATATCCGGAACCTACCGCCAAAGACCGCGCCGAATTTGCCGCGGCGCGCGCCGAGTTGGAAGCCGAAGACTGACAGGCTCGAAAGTGTGACGCAGTTCACGCTGGTCAACCCGGCATTCTGTGGCGTAGTCGGTACAATCCACATAGCTCGAACATCATAATTGACGTGGTCGTCAGAAATTGGCGCGCACTGTGCTGCGCCACACGAAAGGCTCTGGAATTGCTAAAACCAGTAGGACTGAATACGGACTATCGCCGCTCCCTGCTTGAGGGACTCGAGCTGTTCAAAGGCGTGTCATCCAATGACGTTCGCGAGCTGTTACAGCGCTGCAATCGTCGCGACTTGAAAGCCGGCGAGCACTTGCTGTCACCCGGCGTCAGCAACGAAAGGATGTTTGTCATCCTTTCCGGAAGTCTCAATATCCATGTCGGCGCGGCCGACGCACCGGTTTTGGCCACGATGGAAATGGGTGAATGCGTCGGCGAGATGTCAATTATTGAAGACCGGGATCCATCGGCATACGTCATCGCCGCGGAAGACACGCACATGCTGGTGATTCATAAATCCGTACTATGGGAAATGATTCATGCATCGCATGAGTTCACCAAGAACCTGCTGGTCGTTTTATCCAACCGGGTGCGTCGTTACAACAACGTGATTGCCCAGAGCTACGGCGAAATTCAGAAATTCGAACGCCATGCAACGACCGACGCACTGACGAACCTTGCTAATCGGCATGCGATGCAGGAGACGTTTCCGGAAGAGGTTGCATCCTGTGTCAAACGCGGTGTACCCGTGGCACTGATCATGATCGACGTTGATAACTTCAAGCTGTTTAACGATCGCTTTGGTCATATTGCCGGTGACCGCGCCCTCTCAGCCGTTGCCACGATCCTGAGCGCACAGTTTCGCCCCGAAGATTTACTGGTGCGCTACGGAGGCGACGAGTTCGCCATTCTGTTACCCGGCGCGACAGCCGATGAAGCCGCAGCTATTGCCGAGCGCGTGCGCCTTACGGTCAGCGGCACCACCGGCGATGGCTCCGATTCGTTGATTCAAATCCCCTTGACGATTTCGATGGGCGTCGCCGAGTTGCAGCCGGGTGAGAACATCGACCGGCTCAGTCGTGCCGCGGACGCGGCGCTCTACCGTGCCAAACACGCGGGCCGCAACAAGGTATCGCGATAAGCTCAGGCGAGAGCTGCCGCCACGGGATTAAAAAAGTGCCGGCCACCGGTGGTGCGCTCGATTTGCTGAAACAGCTGCTGGTAATCGGCATCGTTGTTGACCGGGTCTATTTGCGATGCGTTGACGATCAGCAGCGGCCCATCATCGTAGGTATGGAAAAACCGCGCATACGCCTCCGTCAACTTCTCAAGATAGGCCCTCTCGACGTACCGGTCATAACTCGAGTTGCGACGCACGAGACGACGCAGCAATGAATCGACCGACGCCTGCAAATAAATGACGAGATCCGGCACGGGCGCCTCGACGGCCAGGCTGTCAGCAATCTGGTCATAGAGTTTGAGTTCTTCAGGGTCAAGGTTGAGCTCTGCGAATAGCCGGTCACGCGTGAACAGGTAGTCAGAGATCTGCACGCTCGAAAACAAATCGGATTGCCGCAAGTCCTGGATCTGCCGGGCACGTGCGAACAGGAAGAACATCTGCGCCGGTAGCGCAGCAGTTCGACCATCGCGGTAGAAACGCTCGAGGAACGGGTTTTCCTCGACCTCCTCCAGCACCAGTGTTGCCGACAGGCTGTCGGCCAATCGCCGCGCCAGCGCTGTTTTGCCCACGCCAATGGGCCCCTCGATAGCAATGTACCGTGATGACCCGGTCGTGCCTTGAAGTTGGCTGACTGACACTTCCATCCTTTACTCGAGGCGTTCTATCTGCGGTTCCTGCACATTAACAGGGAGCGACGCCAGGCGGCCCAGGCCCGGAATGACGAGTTCCGGTGCGATCTCCTGCAGAGGTAACAATACAAAATTTCGCTCGGCGATGCCCGGATGCGGAACAACCAGGTCGGGCTCCGCGATCGTCGCACCGCCGTAGACGAGTAAATCCAGGTCCAGAACCCGCGGCCCCCAGCGCACTTCATCGCTGTCGCGACCCCGCCGCGCCTC
>JBATID010000235.1:0-1578 GCA_049667545.1 Woeseiaceae bacterium | reverse complement strand
ACGGCAAACAGCCCGATGTCTCGCCGCTCACGTTCCGGCATAACAAGCACCGCAGCTACCGCCATCAGTAGCGGTGCCAGCCACTCGAGGCCTCTTGCCCACATTGGGGTTGAAATGACGCGACCGTATTCGATATCGCCCACCTGCGCGGCGGTGAGCTCGGAAGTCGTGACGTACTGGCCAGATGGCAGCACGGACTCGGCACCAATCAGCGCGGGTTCCGCATCGACAAACACCGTGGCTCCGCGCAACGTCTGCGCTTTCTCGCCGCGCAGCACATTGCTGACACTCAGTCGCGGCAGCTCGGCATAGTTGGAAAAATAAATGGCCTCATTCGAACCTGCAATTTTCTGTGCGGCAGAAGGATCGGCGGCTGACAATGCGATTGCCAGCGCCAATGACGGCGACTTCACGTCACCGTTGAGGTACCACAGCTGGGAGTTTCTGAGTACGCCATCATTGTCAGGACGTACGCTGACAAAACCGATGTGATCCGCGCGCGCCGCCAGCGGGTGCCGTGCAGGAACAAAAACAGGCGTTGTGGATTTCAAAAGCCCCGTCCACGCCGGCAGACTGGCATTTGACGGGATCTCCGGAGGATGCGGTAGCACGATGCGGCTCGCTCCGGCATCTTGTAGTTTGCTGACAAGAGCGCCGTATTGCTGCAGCAACTCGGTCGTCGATGTACGCGCGGGATCGATACTGACGATGTACGTGTTGCCAAGCGGCTTATTCGGCGCGGCGCCGGCCAGCTGGTCGTAGAAGAATCGGTCAGCGGCGACGAACCACTGCGCTAACGGACCGTAAATGACCAACAGCAGCACGCTGACAAAGCAGAGCGCAATAATTCGGTTACGTTTTTGGACGCCGGCGTTTTTCAAGTTGGCTCAGGTATCTGTTTACAAGCGCAAAAGTATAGATAAATGCCAGTACCCGTAATGAGATAGGGTTGGCACTTTTTACGTAATACGGGTCCCGGAGGCGGTGCTATCATTGTTTTTCGTGCGACAACGTAAATTTAACAATAATCAGGGAAAAGTTCGCTCGTTTTTACAGGGCGATTCCAAAAAGACAATAAAAAACAGTATGTTATAAATTTACCGTGGTATCCGGCGGGCGTGTGCTGCGCGCGGCCGGCCCGCGGCCGGGTTTTTCTCTGGGGTAGAGACGGTTTGGCGAAAGCAAAAAAAGCCTATCTGTGCACTGAATGTGGTTCGCACAGTGTCAAGTGGTCCGGACAGTGTCCGGAGTGTTCGTTGTGGAATACGCTCACCGAGACGACGTTGGCGGCGCCCGCAGGCAGTTCTCGGCCGCGAGTTGCGTCGCAGCGCCTCGATGAACTCCCGGATGACATCGAATTCCGCCACGCGACCGGCTTCGGTGAGTTTGACCGGGTGCTGGGTGGCGGGCTGGTGCCCGGCGCGGTTGTGCTGCTGGGCGGCGATCCCGGCGTTGGCAAGTCGACGCTGCTGCAGCAGGTCGCGGCCAGCCTGATGTCGGCCATGCCTGTCTGCTACGCCACCGGTGAGGAGTCGCTTCGCCAGATTGGCCAGCGCTCGCTGCGCCTGGGTCTGGATG
>JBATID010000234.1:0-8901 GCA_049667545.1 Woeseiaceae bacterium | reverse complement strand
TGCGCTGCAGCGGCCTTGAAATCTGCCGTTACAGCATCGAGAAGTTGCAGGAGATATTCGATGCACACTTCGAGTTGCAGCATCATGAGCTCCACGACCACGTGACGCCGGCTGGCGCGAGCCAGCAGTTTATTCATTCCTGCTGGCAAGTCAGGACGCGATGAGTCAACTCGATAAGCGCACAATCGACACCGGCGAAACATGCGGCATTGCCGAAACTCAGCGACTGCTGTTGCGCAGGCTGACGCCAGACGATGCCGACCTCATGCTGGCCATCTGGACTGATCCCGCGTTTGTGCGGCACGTTGGCGACCGCGGAATTCGCACGATTGCTCAAGCGCGACGGGCCCTCGGCGACAGTGTGCTCACGCTTTATGAAACCTACGGCTACGGGCCGTATTGCATGGTCCGCAAGGACGACGCGCAGCGCATCGGCATCTGTGGGCTGTTTCGCCGCGAAACGCTGCTGCATCCGGATATTGGCTTTGCCCTGTTGCCGACGTTTTGCGGCGTGGGATTTGCGTTGGAAGCGGCGCGCGCCGTTGTGCGGCATGCACGAGAAGACCTTGGCATCAAGACGCTTGACGCGATCGTTTCGCCGCTGAACAAAGCGTCCGTGAGCCTCCTCGAGAAACTTGGCCTAAAATTCCAGCGAAGCATTACAATGCCTGGAGAAACAGAAGAAATTGGCTTGTACAGCATTAACTTGAGTTGAATTGAGCAAGGACGGCATGGGTTTTTTTCAGAGCGATGGCGCGCGTACCGGTATCTTTTTTGGCGCGACGTCCGGCGTAATCACCACTATTGGATTGCTGGTCGGGCTGAATTCCGGCACGGGATCGATTACGGCGGTACTCGGCGGCATCCTGGTCATTGCCGTCGCCGACGCGATGTCGGATGCACTTGGCATTCACCTCGCGGAAGAATCAGATCCCGATACAACGCACAGCCACGTCTGGGCGGCGACAATAATGACCTTCATTACCAAGTTTGTCTTTTCGATCAGTTTTGCCGTGCCCCTGCTCCTGCTACCCCTGTCTACTGCCGTCATCGTGTCAGTCGCGTGGGGTCTGCTCGTTATCACGGTATTGAGCTACCTGCTGGCGCGCTCACAAAATGAGCCGCCCCTTGCCATCGTCGCAGAGCACCTCGCCATCGCCATTCTGGTCGTCGTGCTGTCGCACTTTATTGGCGTTTGGGTGGCCGCGACATTTGTATAGGAGATATCGATGAGTGCCGAGAACCAGATCGACTACATAGAGATTCCTGTTACTGATTTGCACCGCGCCCGCGAATTCTTTTCGGCGATGTTTGGTTGGGAGTTTCAGGAGTGGGGCGACGATTACATGAGCTTCGCGGATGGCCGTCTGCACGGTGGGCTGCGACGTGCAACAGAGCCGGCGCCGGCTACCGGTGTCCTGCTCGTTTTCTATACCGAAAACCTCGAACGCGATGTTGCCCGGGTGCAGGAACTTGGCGCGACCATCAGCCAGGAGGCCTTTGCGTTTCCGGGCGGCCGTCGCTTCCATTTTATTGACCCCGTCGGCACCGAATACGCGATGTGGTCGGCAAAAACCGAAAATAACAACGGAGCCTGACCATGGCAGAACTTGTCGAACACCCGTGCGTACAGCACAAGCTCGCGATCATTCGCGATGTCGAAACGGGGCACAAACGCTTTCGTGAACTGGCAACGGAGATTACCGAGTTCATCTGTTACGAGGCACTGAAGAACATCAGGACGAAAGAGATCAAGGTGCAGACGCCGGTTGCCGTCGCCACTTGCCGGAAGATTGACACCGACATCGTGGTGGTGCCGATTCTGCGTGCCGGTGTCGGTATGCTGGATGGCATTCTCGAGCTTGTACCCACAGCGAGAGTAGGGTTTCTCGGGCTTTATCGCGATGAAGAGACGAAACTGCCGGTGACTTATTATGAACGGTTTCCCCCGCAGATTAAGGGCGGCACCTGTATCGTCATCGACCCGATGCTGGCAACCGGCGGCTCGACAGCTGCGGCTATCGAGCAGCTCAAAGAAAAAGGCGCCGACAATATTATTGTGATTTGCATCGTCACCTGCCCGGAGGGCATCGAGTTGGTCGAGGCAGCACATCCTGACGTGAAGATCTACGCGGCAGCGATCGACACGAAACTCAATGAGAAAAAGTACATCGTTCCCGGGCTCGGCGATGCTGGCGACCGGCTGTTTGGCACTACAGATCCGGAGTAACGAAATGGCAGAAAATAAAACGCAGGCGACGCGACAAAGCGTTACGGCCTTTATCAACGCGATCGAAGACAAGCAAAAGCGCAGCGACTGCAAAAAGGTCGCGGCGATGATGCGTGCTGCAACCGGGTCTCGCGCGACAATGTGGGGCGCAAGCATCGTTGGTTTTGGCCGCTACCACTACAAGTATGCGAGTGGTCGCGAAGGGGACTTCATGATCACCGGATTCTCGCCGCGTGCACAGTCCCTGACGCTCTATATCATGCCGGGATTCAAGGAATTTGAGCCACTGATGAAGAAGCTTGGCAAGTTCAAGACCGGCAAGTCCTGCTTGTATATAAAATGCCTGTCTGACGTCGATGAGAGCGTGTTACAGCGCCTCATCGCAGGTTCCGTCAAACGGATGCGGAAGAAATATCCGGATGGTCAGAGTCAATAGCGGCCGATCGTGGACCAGAGTTGTACCCTGGAAATTGCGACCGCCGGCGATATCGACGAGCTGATGGATTGGTTTCCAGATGCGGAGTCCGTCCAAATCTGGGGTGGTCCCAGGTTTCGTTACCCGTTTACACGGGGCTCTTTTATCAAGGATTGCCGCATCAAACGCGTGACTTCCTATAGCCTGCGGCGCGCCGATGGAGCAATGCTGGCGTTCGGCCAGGTTTATGCGCGTGACAATCGCGCCCATCTGGCGCGGCTGATTGCCAATCCTGTGCTGCGCAGACTGGGTTACGGAAAGCTGCTCGTAGAGAAGATCATCGGCGTGCTCCGCCATGAGCGCGAGTATGCCGAGGTATCGTTGTTCGTTTATCGGCACAACGAGCCGGCGTACCATTGCTACCGAAGCATGGGGTTTGCGGTGCAGGATTATCCGGACGACGCAGCTCTAAAAGGCCAGTGTTATTTCATGACGCGGCCTATTCACCTTGAAGAAGAGCCGGGCGCCTAACGTTGCAACGATTCCTGCTTCGATTCGAGTTCGCTCCAGCGCTCGACACGTTCCTCGAGCTTGTTTTCCGCGTCGCTCAAGACACGTAATTTGGCTGCAACGTTGTCGCTGTCCTGGGCATAGAAGGCAGGATCGGAAATTTCGGCCTGCAGCGCGCTGACCGCTGCTTCGAGAGCCTCGATTTCGACCGGCAGCTCGTTGAGCTCGCGCTGCTCTTTGTAGCTGAGTTTGTGCGCGTTGTTCCTGCGCCGCGCCGCGGCCGCCGCCTGCTGTTTTTGCTCTGCCTCAATCGGGTTGTCGGTTTCCGCAAGCCGGTGACCCTGGCGCAACCAGTCGCTGTATCCGCCCACGTATTCCTGGATGACGCCGTTTTCTTCGAAGACGACAGTGCTGGTGATCACGTTGTCGAGAAACTCGCGATCATGGCTCACGATAATCAAAGTGCCGTTGTACTCGCAGAGTTTCTGTTCGAGCACCTCCAGCGTTTCTATATCGAGATCATTGGTTGGCTCATCCAGAATGAGTAAATTCGCGGCGCGTGTGAAAAGTTTGGCCAGTATGACGCGGTTGCGTTCACCACCTGATAAGGACTTCACTGGCGTCATCGCGCGTTTCGGACTGAACAGAAAGCCGCGAAGGTAGCCGACGATGTGGCGGTCTTTTCCATGTAGTTTGATGTAGGTACGGCCCTCACCAACGTTATAGGCGACCGACTTTTCCAGGTCGAGGGTCTGGCGCAACTGATCGAAATAACCGATCTCCAGGTTGGTGCCGCGCTTGATGGTGCCGGTCTGTGGTTCCAGTTCACCAAGCAGCAAACGCAATAACGTGGTTTTACCGACCCCGTTGTTGCCGATAAGACCGATGCGGTCGCCGCGCACGATCTTGATCGAAAAGTCGCGAATCACGTTTTCGCTACCATAGCTGTAGCTGATGTTGCGGGCGCGCAGGACTTTCCGCCCCGATTGCTCCGCCTCTTCGATATGGATGCGTGCTTCGCCCTCCTTGGCGATGCGGCCCTCACGCTCTTCCCGCATCTTCTGCAGCGTGCGCACGCGGCCTTCGTTGCGCGTGCGCCGCGCTTTGATGCCCTGGCGAACCCACTCTTCTTCCTGCTCGAGTTTCTTGTCGAAGCGGGCATCGGCAACCGCCTCGTCTTCCATGACTTTTTCCTTGCGCCGCAGGAAGTTCTTGTAATCGCCCGGCCAGCTCGTCAGTTTGCCACGGTCGATCTCGACGATCCGAGTAGCCAGGCGCTGCAGAAAGGCGCGGTCGTGTGTAATAAAGAGCACCGCGCCAGGGTAGTTGTAGATCCGGTCTTCAAGCCACTTGATCGTTGCGATGTCGAGGTGGTTGGTTGGCTCATCCAACAGCAGCAGATCGGGCTTTTGCACCAGTGCTTTTGCGAGTGCTACCCGCCGTCGCCAGCCGCCGGACAGTTCATTCATCCGCTTGTCGGCCGGCAGGTTGAGCTCCGTGATCGTGGTTTCGACGCGCTGCTCGAGATGCCAGCCATCGTGCGCATCGATCTTCGCATGCAGCGCTTCGAGCTCTCGCAGGCCATGTTTGTCGAGTGCGAGTGCGGATTTTTCCCGGTATTCGCGCAGCAGCTGTTCAACGTCAGTCAAGCCCGAGCGAATAACCTCGGTGACCGGCAGGTCGAGTGCTTCGGGCAGGTTTTGTTCGAGCTGGCTCACAATCAAACCGGACTTGCTGATGATCTCGCCGCGATCCGGCTCAAGCGTGCCGATAAGCAGTTTCAGCGTGGTCGACTTGCCGGCGCCGTTACGCCCGATGAGGCAAATACGCTCGCCCGCATCGATCGAGAATTCGGCGTCGCGCAGAATTACCTGCTCGCCGAATTCGAGTCCGATCTGGTCGAAGCGCAGTAAAGCCATACAGGGTCCTTCGGGAGTTAGCGGTGTATCCTAGGCGAATAATTCACGCGCTGTAACGGCAAATGCAAATTACTGACGAGGGCAGGTATGAGTGAAGACCGTTTTATCGATCTGGAGAGCCGCCTAGCACACCAGGACCAGCTGCTCAACGAGCTCAATGACGTCGTGACCCAACAACAAGCAAAACTCATGCAGCTCGAAACGCTCTGCAACTCGCTGATTTTACGGGTGCGATCGATCGGAGAGGCAATGCCTGACAGCGATCCGGCGAATGAGAGGCCACCGCACTACTGACGGTAAACCCGGATTTGCCGCAACCTGCGTTAACGTATAGTGACGGTCAAACCTGCGTTGGAGGGCGTTATGTCATCGATTTTCAGGTTGTTCGTGGTGCTCCAGCTGTTCGCAGCGACTGCGCTGCCAGCTCAAAATTATGTGCCGCCCGATCTACAGGACTGGCAGCAGTGGGTTTTGGAAGACCAGGAATATCGCACCTGTCCCTTTTACTTTAATCGGCGCGCCGCCGAACGCGCCGACTTCGTCTGCGCGTGGCCTGGTGCGCTGGAACTGAGTGCTACAGCATCCGGGGGGCGGTTCAGTCAGTCATGGACCGTGTACGCCGAGGAGCAGTGGGTCGCACTGCCTGGCGGCGTTGAGTACTGGCCCGAGCAGGTTGTCGCGAACGATCGCGCGGTTCAAGTCGTCGCGCGCGGCGATGTGCCGAGTGTTTGGCTCGCGCCGGGAAGTTACAGGCTGGGCGGCGAGTTCGACTGGGACCAGCGGCCCGGAGTGCTGCCCATACCGGCGGCAAGCGGACTCGTGTCATTGACCGTTGACGGGCGCCAGGTCGAGCGCCCGGAGATCGCAGGAAACGGCGTCTATCTCGGTGAGCGAAAACGCACGATAACAACCGTTGATTCTGTCACCACCACGCTGCATCGGCTGATCGCCGACGAAGTGCCAACACGGCTGATCACGCGACTTCAGATTGATGTATCGGGCGGCGTCCGCGAGGAGGCCTTCGAAAATATTCTGCCGAGCGGGTTTGTGCCGCTCGATATTGGCAGTCAGCTGCCGGCAAAGCTCGAAGCCGACGGCAACCTGCGCCTGCAGGTTCGACCCGGACGCTGGACAATCTTTGTGACTGCTCGGGGCCCGGAGGTTGTCAACGCTTTGTCGCTGCAACCGCCCGGTGCAAACATGCCTGCGTCGGAAATCTGGAGCTACCAGTCGAATGACCGGCTGCGTGTTACGGCCGCCGAAGGCCTGCCTCCGGTTGACCCCAGGCAGGTGCAGGTGCCGGAAAACTGGAATTACTACCCGGCGTTTCGTGCAGAGGCTGGGGAGACGCTCACCATTGTCGAGCGTAGTCGTGGCATCGTATCGGCCAGCAACGAGCTGCAACTGTCGCGGACCATGTGGCTGGATTTTGACGGCAGCGGGTACGTCGTTCTGGACCGTATCGACGGACAGATGCAGAGTGACTGGCGCCTCGACATGCAGCGGCCGTACGCGCTTTTGAGCGCGACCGAGGGCAGCGAAAACCTGTTGATTACCGGTGGCAAGGACGAGGGGCTGACCGGTGTTGAGGTACGTCGAACGGCGGTTGATCTGCAGGCGCTTGGTCGCAGCGAGACACGTGGTGAGATGCCGGCCAGCGGCTGGAACAGTCGCTTCGCACAAGTGCGGGCGACGCTGCACCTGCCGCCGGGCCACAAGTTGCTGGCAGCGCCAGGCGTCGATGTGGCGCGCGGCAGCTGGGTCAGTCAGTGGCAGTTGCTCGATTTTTTCCTGGTACTCATCATCACGATCGCCGTCATGCGGCTGATAGGTGCCGGTGCTGCCGTGATCGCAGGGCTGGCGATGGTTTTGAGTGTCCACGAGATGTTCGCGCCCGGCTGGCTGTGGCTGAATCTGCTGGTCGCCATAGCGCTGATGCGCGTGGCACCTGCCGGGCGATTGCGACAGCTGGTCAGCAGTTACCAGTTATTAAGCGCCGTGGCTCTGGTCATCATGCTCGTGCCGTTTATTGCGAGCCAGCTACGTATTGCCCTGTACCCGCAGCTGGAGCCGCAATACAACGAATATCAGCTGTATGACCATGCTGTGCCGACGACAGTCGCTATCGATCAGGAAAGTAAATTCATGGAGCAGGCTGCCAAGATGCGGCGGTCGAGCGATGCCGCGACTCAAGCCGGTGCGCTGTTGCAGGTGCCGATGGAAGATGCCAGCAAGGCCCGGGACTTCGCACGCTACGCCCCGAACGCAATTGTACAGGCAGGGCCGGGGATTCCGTCGTGGCAATGGAATTCCTATGCGCTGAACTGGACCGGTCCGCTGGATGCCGCACAAACGATGCGGCTGATTGTGTTGCCACGCTGGCTGGTCAGCACGCTGCGATTCGCCGCAGTGTTACTACTATTGTTGTTTGCCGCAGTGCTGGCAGCCGAGGTGTTCAACAAACGCTGGTCCCTGCCGGGCGGGCTGGCACTGGGCCGCGGCGGCGCGGCAAGCGCACTGGCAGTCACAATGATGCTGATGATGTTCGGCATCAGTGCACCAGCCGAGGCTGACGTTCCGGACGCCACGTTGCTGCAGGAACTAAAAGACCGGCTGCTGGAGCCGCCTGATTGCACGCCGCGCTGCGCCGAGATTGTGGCGGCGGATGTGGATATCGCGGCCAGCGCGATCGCAATGACGTTGCGTATCGATGCTCTGGAAGAAGTTGCAGTGCCGCTGCCGGGATCGGCAGATGGCTGGCATCCAGATGCCGTGCGGACACCGGCGGCATCGGCACAACGCGTTTTTCGCAGTGCCGACGGCACGCTGTGGGTAAAAGTCGCGGCGGGCAGCAATACGCTGACCCTGCGCGGCGTGGTGCCCGCCGTTGACAGCCTCGAAATTCCATTTCCGACAGTCCCGCGCGCGATCCGGGTTAAGGGTAATGGTTGGGAAATCGCCGGCATCAAGGATCGGCGGTTGCTGTCGGGTTCCCTGCAACTCACGCGCCTGCAAACCGGCGCGGACGGCGATCCGCAGGTGCGGTGGGAAAGCAGTCGTTTCCCGGCATTTGCGAACATCGCGAGGACCGTCGAGCTGGACCTCGACTGGCGAGTTACGACCACGGTGTCGCGCGTTGCACCGATGCAGGGAGCGGTGACGCTGGGTGTACCCCTGCTCGAGGGTGAGTCCATCGTCAGTGGCGATTTTGCGGTCAGCGAAGGTCGCGTGCTGATTTCGATGAGTCCGCAACAACACGTCGTCTCATGGACATCAAACCTGCCGCGCAAGTCACCGCTGACTTTGACGGCGAACGATGGCGCTTCCTGGAAGGAGGTCTGGCGCTTTGCTATCGGCAATATCTGGAACGCCGAATTCTCAGGAATTCCGGAGAGTGATGCCGGTGACACCGGTGGTGACGTGCGCATCGCCGAGTTTCATCCGCGCGCCGGGGAGTCATTGACCCTCGACGCCACGCGACCGGAAGCGGTGAGCGGTTCGACCCTGGCTTTCGACGCGGTGAACCTGGCCGTCACGCATGGCAGGCGCTCGAGCGACGCGATCATGCGCCTGAACTACCGCAGTACGCGCGGCGCGCAACACGTGATCAAACTGCCGACCGATGCCGAGGTCACGGCAGTAGCGATCGATAACCAGGCACAAACCCTCCGGGCGGAGGGCGGCGCGCTGACCGTGCCTATTCTGCCGGGCGAACACAGCATTCAGATCGACTGGCGCAATAGCGGGGAGATGAGCCTTTTCACCTCAACACCTGACGTCGATATCGGCGCCCCGGCCAGTAACATCACGATGTCATTAACGCGGCC
>JBATID010000233.1:0-2295 GCA_049667545.1 Woeseiaceae bacterium | reverse complement strand
GGCTATGCCAGGGCGCTGCGCGAGGCCGGCATGGAGCCTAACGACACGCTTCGGATACCCGCAGACAATTTGGAGACTGACGGCTACGCGGCGGTGCAACAATTGCTGCAGCGAGGTGATTCATTTGACGCTATGTTTGCCGGCACTGATCTCATCGCAATTGGCGCCATGCGTGCGCTACGGGACTTGGGGCTCAAGGTACCGCAGGACGTCAGCGTCGTCGGTTTCGACGATATGCCGCTAGCGGCTTACGTCAGCCCCGGGCTGACTACCGTGCAGCAAAACGCGCAACGTGGTGGCGATGCCCTGGTCGAAGGCATCGTCGACCTGATCGAAGGCAAGGCAGTACAGTCCGGATTAATGGCGCCGAAGCTGATCGTGCGGGAGTCCTGCGGCGCAAAAGCCCGATCAGCGTGACGCGCTGCTCTGCAAGCGCTGCAGATCGGCCAGAAGCACATCACCGCTCGGCGTGGCGTTCGTAAAATAGACCCCTGCGCCGTGCGCCGGCACCGTCACGCGAACTGGTGTTCCCCGCCCCGAAATCGACCATTGCGCGTCGCCATCAGCGTTCCGCCATCGCCCTGGAAACAGCCACCCGCCCACGTCAAATTCGAGCATGTCGTCCGACTTGTTGAGTATTACGAGTGCGGTCTCACTGATGCCGTCTTTCTGGTAGACGCGCATAAATGCAGCGGTATCGTCTGCTAGCAGGAGATTCAGCTGCAGGCCACGTTGCAGGGCAATCGAATTCTTGCGGATCGCAGCGATTCTCGAGAGCGCCGCGCGGACAGGATGCGATTTGGCGGCTTCGATGTTCTGTTGGCCGAAGTAGTCGCGATTACCTGCGTGCTGGTCCGTGCCGGCCCGGAAACCGATTTCCGAACCGTAGTAGACAATCGGGATGCCGCGACTCGTCAAAAGCCAATTGTTCGCATCGATGAACCCCGCGCTATCGGCATCCATACGTCGCATGTCGTGGTTGTCGTAAAACGTCATCAGGTCATAGGGATTCTGATAGATGCGACTGTCCAGCTCCAGGTAATCGAGCAAGGTCGCGTATGGCGCGTCTTCATTACCGAATACGGCCGACATGGCCTGTTGCTGCGGGAAGTCGAGCACGCTGATGCCGCCATTCTCCGGATAGGTGAATTCAGCAATCAGGTCGGCGTCATAGGACCAGGCTTCGGCGAACATGAAAAAGTCCGGGTGTTTTTCGCGAATGCGATCTGCAAACGCTTTCCAGAACTCGTGCGGCATGTGCTTGATCGTGTCGATGCGCACGGCTGCCGCACCCTGGTCGATCCATTTCGAGTGCGCCGCAACGAAATATTCAAGAACGTCGGGGTTGTCGTAGTCCATATCCGATAGTTCAGCCAGATCGGGCTCCCGCCGGAAAAAGGCATGCAGTGGATTGCTGTCATCCAGTTCGCTCGGGTGCAGGTTGCCGTGATCCGCGACCAACATGCCGTTGGCGTCATAGATTTCGCCATATTTCGGTTGGTCGTGGATCATCGAAAACGACGGCGAGCCGTGGTTGCAAACGATGTCGAGAACGGTCTTGATGCCGCGCTCCTCGAGCAGCCGTTGCGTCAGATCGGCATAGCTGAGATCAGGTGACGGCAGATGCTCGTCCAGTTCGAAGAAGTTGACGCCCCAGTAGCCGTGATAACCGGTCTTGCCGTAATCGTTCGAGCCGCCCTCCCCGGGCGCTTTGCCACCGGTGAAGGCCTCGTCAGGATTGTCGACGATCGGGGTCAGCCAGATTGCGGTGAATCCCATGTCGGCAATGTAGTCGGCATTGTCCAGTACTCCTTTGAAATCGCCGCCGAGATAACCAATATTGCCCGGCGGCGAATCGGCGAGACGAATCGGCCGGTCAAAAGTCCTGAGCTCCGTGCCGCCCTGCTCGGGAAAATTATTGTCTGGATCGCCGTCGACGAAACGGTCCGTGACAATGAAATATACCGCTTCCGACGCAAACGGCTCGAGCGTGCCGTAGTAGTCGGCCGGCGGCGTATCAATCGGAACAGGATCAACCATCGTGCAACTGCATGACAGCACTGCGACCGAAGTCGCCAGGAAGGCATTGGTCAGCTTCATTGCGGCTCCGCGTCCTTGTCGACCAGCAGAGTCGTTGCACCGGCGACAATCATCAGTACTCCGCCAATGACAAGCCCGAAAATCGATTGCAGGTCAAAGAACTCACGTAGCACCAGGCCGAGCACACTGGCGGCAACAAGCTGCGGGATCACGATGAAGAAATTGAAGATGCCCATATAGATACCCATTTTGTGA
>JBATID010000232.1:0-2186 GCA_049667545.1 Woeseiaceae bacterium | reverse complement strand
GCGTAGCGCTCCATAAAGCGTTCGCCATCCGAATTGGTCAGGTAGCCACCTTCACCACGCACGCCTTCCGTGATCAGGCAGCCGGCGCCATAAATGCCGGTCGGGTGAAACTGCACGAACTCCATGTCCTGCACGGGCAGACCGGCACGCAACACCATCGCACTGCCGTCGCCGGTACACGTATGTGCCGAGGTGCAGGAAAAATAGGAACGGCCGTAGCCGCCCGTCGCGAGAATGACCTGGTGGCTGCGAAAGCGATGCAGCCGGCCGCTGGCGAGGTCGATCGCAACGACGCCGCGGCAGACGCCGTCTTCCATGATCAGGTCGACGGCGAAATATTCAACAAAAAATTCCGCATCGTGCTTTAAGGACTGCTGGTAAAGCGCATGCAGCATCGCGTGCCCGGTGCGATCCGCCGCCGCGCAGGTGCGCTGCGCGGTGCCTTCCCCGAAATGCGTTGTCATGCCGCCAAACGGTCGCTGGTAAATTCTGCCCTCTTCGGTGCGCGAGAACGGCACGCCGTAGTGCTCGAGCTCAATGACCGCATCCGGTGCTTCCTTGCACATGTACTCGATCGCATCCTGATCACCCAGCCAGTCAGATCCTTTGACCGTGTCGTACATGTGCCAGCGCCAGTCGTCCTCACCCATGTTGCCAAGGGCAGCACTGATGCCGCCCTGTGCCGCCACGGTGTGACTGCGCGTGGGAAAAACCTTCGTGATGCAGGCCGTGTTGAAGCCGGCTTCGGCAAGACCGAACGTAGCGCGCAGCCCGGCGCCGCCGGCACCAATGACAACGACGTCATAGGTGTGATCAATGAATTCGTAGTCGCTCATGCGTTGAGTCCGATCTTCAATATTGCAAACACGGCCGCCGCCGCGAGCAGAATATGCGCGAAACGGGACAAAAGAAGTGCAGCCAGCTTGAGGCCCGCCGCATGCACATAGTCCTCGATGACAACCTGTATACCAAGGTAAGAGTGGTACGCCAGCGTCACGACCAGCAGCAGCAAAAGAATGCTGTTAGCGGGACGCCCGATCTCGGCAACCACCGCGGCGTGGCCGAAGTCCGGCGTAACCGCCAGCCACCCGGCGAACCAGAGACCCAGCAACAGCAACGCGACGGCGGAGACGCGCTGCCCCCACCAGTGCGACGTTCCGTCTTTGGCTGTACCAAGTCCAAGCACCCGGCCAAGCGGTGTTCTCAGACTCATGACGCCACCCACCAGAACAGGGCGGTCAGGACAACGGCACCTATCACTACCAACCACGACGACAGGTTGGCCTGCGCTTTCTCGAAGCCGTGCCCGGTATCCCAAACCAGGTGGCGCGCGCCGTTGCACAGGTGAAAGAAGAACGCGAACGACCAGCCAATCAGCGCCACTTTGCCGAGCACCGAGTCCATCACGGCGATGAAGAACCCGTACGCATCGGCGCCCGCCGCCGCGTCATACAGCCAGGCAACCAGCACGATAAAACCGAGCGACAGCGCCACACCCGTTATTCGGTGCAGAATCGACAGCACCATGGTAATCGGCCAGCGATAGATCGATATATGGGGTGACAGTGGCCTGTCTGGATTGCTCATGCGCTCACTTCTTGCGTTTTCTTCTTGAGGAGGTCGTCGGCCATTAGCGGCACGACGTATTATCCGGATTCGACGTCAAAAATCGATACAACGCCCGCCTTTTTCCCAATCGCCGTAACGGGTCGGCTCGAGTCCGCCCCGCCCGCCGATCTCTTTGGCACGCCCATTCTCCACCGGTGGGTTATCATCACCCCTGGATTCGGGCTTCGATTTTTCAACGTCGGGGTTGTTCTTGAAGTCATCGTTCGGCATCGGGCGAGTATGCCAGACGCAACCACCGCCTGCAGTACCGGGAAATGCATTGATACAAATGAACACAATTGCGACCATCAACGTTACCGGGCCTGACGCCTTCACTTTCCTGCAGGGACAGTTGACGAATGACCTTCGTCGCCTGGAGTCAGAGCCTGAGATTCTCGCGGCGTGGTGCAGCCCTAAAGGCCGCGTAATCTGGTTCGGCACCGTCGCGGCAATAGAATCCGGATTCGCGTTGTCGGCACCGGCGGAAACGGCCGCGGACATCGTCAAGCGCCTGACAGGCTTCAGGTTTCGCTCGAAGGTCGAATTCAACATCGTGAACGACGGTACTACCGTTGACC
>JBATID010000231.1:0-9547 GCA_049667545.1 Woeseiaceae bacterium | reverse complement strand
ATATCGCCCTCCGCTTCCTGCCAGGCGGCGGAAATCACACCTATTGGCGCATCATTGATGCCGGAACGAGCCAACGCTTGTGCAATAGTTACATCCGGGCGCTGTGGGCCGAGCAGCAGTCGTAACGGCGCGTTGCCTGTCATCGCAGCTCCACTCGAATGGTGCTGACGATCTGTTGCAGTGCATCCTGTACAACATCCGTATCCGGATGGCGCACGATGATGTAGCCGTCGCCCTCATAACTGTCGCTGGGCGGCTGGCCCTCGTCCGGCAGCTTGGCTTCGACAATCAGTGAGCCGAAGCGGCGCTGCACCGCATCGACACCATGCAGTTGGCTGATGCGGCCGCGTCCCTGTCCGCGGATGTAGGCCGCACCCGCTGCATAACGTCGTACCGGCGGGTCAAATTCCTCGTGCACCATCAGTCGCGGCCACGCGCTGTAAAAATCGACATCGTGTGCGTAGGACAACAGTGACGAGATCTGCGCTCCCGGCGGACGCGCGCCAACTTCAGAGATTGCAATAGTGCCGTCGGCCAATTGAAACCACTCCATATGGCTTAAACCGGTTTGCAGCCCGAGCGCCTCGATCGCGTGAAAACCGGCTTCCCGGATCGGGTCGTATTCGCTGCCGCTGATATCCCGGGGCAATAATACACACCACTGGATCCAGTCGTTTTCCAGTACCTCAAGCGGCGATGGCATGTAACGGGATATCGAATGCCAGACGGGCCGGCCCTTGATAAACACGCTATCGAACGAGTGCTCGGTGCCGCGAACAAATTCCTCGAACAACATCGGATGCGCCGCATCAGGCGGATAACGGTGTAACAACGTGTCCAGGTCCCCGGGTTGATCCAGCCTGAAAGTTGCTTTGCCGCCGGCGCCATCGGGTGGCTTGACGACAACCGGAAACCCGACGCGCTCGATAAACGCGTGCGCGGCCTCGCGATCGCCAATCAACGCATGCCGGGCGCAAGGTACGCCCGCCGCCCGGAGCACATCTTTCATTCTCGCCTTATCGCGAAAGTTTCCGGCCGCCGCGACCGACAGGCCTGCAATGCCGAGAACCTCTCTCGCCATGGCCAGCGGCACCTGCAATTGTTCGAGCGTGGCCAGATAGCTGCTGGCCTGGCCAAACTTTAGTTGCAACTGGCGCGCCGCATCCACCAGTTGTTGCGGATCCAGTGCGTCGTCGACGCGCCAGTGGCCAGCGATACTTCCAAGCACGTCGGCCGGTAACCGCTCGGCGGGATCCTGGCTGACAACAGTCAGTGCAGCATTCGGCAGCTGGCAGGCACCGCGCAGAAAACGCACGGTCGCGTCCATGAAAAAGGGTGCTGCAAAGATGACGTGCTGAGCCATTTTGTTGTTATTTTTCGGCAAGCGGTAACTGATTATGCGGACTGACCCGGTCGGACTCCAGTCCAAAGTGGCCGGTTTTCTCGAAGGACTCGCAACCGGCCAGAAAAAGTGGGACAGTTGCCGCTCAAAGCGACAGTCCTGTCAACCATTCAAGGGATCAGAAACCCGATGGATTTAACGACACATTGGGTCGGAATTTCGGCCATCGTCCTGTTCGTGGCCGCCTACGGCCTCGTTATCACCGAGGAATTCACGCACCTGCGCAAATCCAAGCCGGTCATGCTGGCAGCCGGTGTCATTTGGGCCCTGATCGCAGTCCAGTACGCCGGGTCCGACGAGCCGCATGCCACTGCGGAGGCCGTCAAGGAATATCTGACCGAATTCGCACAGCTGTTCTTGTTCCTGCTGGCCGCGATGACTTACGTCAATGCGATGAGCGAGCGCCAGGTTTTTCTGGCGCTGCGGGGTTGGCTGGCGCGTCGCTCCTATACGTACCGCACGATGTTCTGGATCACAGGATTACTGAGCTTTTTCCTCTCACCCGTTATCGACAACCTGACCACGGCATTGGTCATGTGTGCCGTCGTCCTTGCGATTGGTCAGGGCAATCCGCGCTTTATCGGCGTCGCGGGTCTCAATATTGTGGTCGCCGCGAACGCCGGCGGCGCTTTCAGCCCTTTCGGCGACATCACTACCTTGATGGTCTGGCAGCGCGGCATCGTCGACTTTGGGACGTTCTTTCACCTGTTCCTGCCGAGCGCTGTCAATTTCCTGGTGCCGGCGACCATTATGTCGTTCGCAATATCCAGGGACTCGGCCGCCGCGTCTGCACAAGAGCAGCCAGTTCACATGAAACGCGGTGCGAAACGCATCATATTCTTTTTCGTCTGCACGATTACGACCGCCGTGTCCTTCCACAATTTCCTGCATCTGCCGCCCTTTCTCGGCATGATGACCGGGCTCGCGGTCCTCAAGTTCTTCGGCTATTTCCTGCGCATAACCTACGGCTCGGCGGAGTTTGATAACAGGAAGTACGGTGTGATCGGCGACACGTCACCGTTTGACAGTTTCCGGGAAGTCTCAAGGGTCGAGTGGGACACGCTTTTGTTCTTCTTCGGCGTGATCATGTGTGTTGGCGGCCTCGGATTCATCGGCTACCTTGATCATCTCTCGGCTTATATGTACGGGCAGCTCGGCCCCACCGTCGCCAATGTTATGGTCGGAGTAATCTCTGCGGCCGTTGACAACATCCCGGTGATGGTCGCCGTAATAGAAATGCATCCGGCGATGGACGTTCAGCAATGGCTGCTCGTCACGCTCACCGCGGGCGTCGGCGGCAGCCTGTTGTCGATTGGATCGGCAGCCGGCATTGCATTGATGGGCCAGGCGCGCGGGCAATACACGTTTTTTACGCACCTGCGCTGGACGCCCGCCATAGCGCTCGGTTACATCCTGAGTATCTGGCTGCATCTCGTAATCAATAGCGGTTTTCAGGGTGTGCTCCCCAACTCTTTGCCGTAGCCTGTCAGGATGCTCACTTTTTTAGGCCTTGTCGCCGGCATCGCTCTTCTCATCGGCGGTGGTACCTTGCTCGTTCGCGGCGCGTCCGAGATAGCGACGCGCCTCGGCGTATCGCCACTGATTGTTGGCCTCATCGTTGTCGGCTTTGGTACGAGCGCGCCCGAGCTTGCCATCAACGTCTTTGGCGCGCTGCGCGGCGAGATGGGTATCGCCTTCGGCAACGTGGTTGGTTCCAACATCAGCAATCTGGCCCTGGTCCTCGGCGCGGCCGCACTGGTCGCCCCCATTACCATTCAGGGCCAGCTCGTGCGACGCGAGGTGCCGTTCCTGGTGCTGGTGACCATAATTATTACAGTGATGGCTCTCGACCGACCGCTCGAGGGGCTGCCGCCAATAATCAGTCGCTCCGAGTCCATCGTATTGCTGTTGCTATTCTGCGTTTTTATTTACATCAATGTTCTCGACTTCGTTAAGTCACGCAGCTCCGATAAACTCATCATCGACATCGAGCAGCATCGCCGGGTTGACGCCGATCCGTACAGCCGCTACCGCTGGCTGTTTGTAATTGGCGGTATCGCTCTGCTATTCGGCGGCGGCGAAGTCACAATCAGAAACGGCGTCGCACTTGCCAGTCACCTGGGTGTCTCATCGACGGTCATCGGGCTGTTCGTCGTCGCCGTCGGCACCAGTATGCCGGAACTCGTCACATCGATCGTTGCGGCAAAGCGCGGCGAATCAGACCTTGCTCTCGGTAATGTGGTTGGCTCCAATATTTTCAATTCACTGATGGTATTGCCAGCCAGCGGCGTTATCAGCCAGATACCGGTGCCTCGCGGCGGCATCGGTGATCTTATTCTGTCACTGGTGCTGGCCGCCCTGCTGATTCCGACCTTCTTCTTACGCAAAGCCCGCCTGACCCGCAGGATCGGCGTCTTGCTGCTGCTGCTGTATTTCGGCTACGCGGTTTTCAGGATCTACTTCGAATAGACTGGCCGTCGCAGCTGATCGAACAGGGCCTCACCTATAATTTCATCAATACTAAAAGTGATTGTCGCACTGGCGTTCATTGTCGTCGGCGCAATAGGTGTGCTGTGGCTGCGATCCTATGCGCCTGCCGACGTGGAAACGCTCAGCGTTGACTGTTCGGCAGAGGCGCCTGCCTGGTCGCCACAGTCGCCGCTCAAAGTCATGAGTTACAACGTGCAGTACATGGCCAGCAAGAACTACGTCTTTTTCTACGATATCGACGTCAATGATCCGGAAGCGGTGGACGCTGTCGCAAAAGCCGATAAAACCCTGGCCAGCCAGCCATCGAAAGAGCACGTGTTCTGGACACTCGACCAGGTCGCCAAAGTCATCATCGACGAAAATCCCGACATTGTCCTGCTACAGGAAATGAACGGAGCGAATGACAGCCGCACCTACTATATCGATCTGCTCGACGCATTGCGTTCGCGCCTGCCTGCTGACGAGTACGCCTGTCACACCCAGGCGCCGTATTGGCAAGCCGAGTTTATTTTCCACCCGCAGATACTCGGGCCCGTCGACATGCGGCTGGCGACGCTGTCCCGATACCGCATCACCACAGCACTGCGACACCAGTTGCCGCGACCGGAGCGACACTCCCTGGTCCGCCCATTTCATTTCCAGCGTGCGCTACTCGAAGCTCGCATCGAGGCAGTCGACGGCTCATCACTGGCGGTGATCAACACGCATTTCGAGGCGTGGGCCGCGGGCACCGGTATCATGGAGCAACAGGTCGCGACGACCGAGGCGCTCTTGCAGTCACTCGACAGCGAATCGATCCCGTGGATCCTCGGTGGCGACCTGAACCTGCTGCCACCCGACGACAACAGGCAACGACGTCGCATTCTCGCGGCGCGCACAGGCCGCTACGATGAGAATCCGCAGATTCAAGCACTGTACCAACGCTACCGCGCCGTGCCTGGCCTGCAGGAGCTGTTATCCGACAACGCGCCGGCCTGGTACACGTTTTTCCCCAACGATCCGACCGTGAGCGGGCCGGACCGTACCATCGACTACCTGTTTTTCAGTGATCAGTGGTCGCTCGATGACGCGCAGGTCTTACAGCACGGGACCTTGAGCATTTCCGACCATTTGCCGGTCATTGGCGTGTACTCGCTGGCCGCCGAGTTCTACTAGCCATAAAAAAGGGGCCCTGCGGGCCCCTTTTCAATGCCAAACGTAACCGGCCTAAGCTTCTTCCTGCAAGCTCGCAAGTGCCTCTAACGCCTTCGCACGCACAAACGGAAGATCCGGCGACAACGTGTTGCGATTAGCGGCGCGCGTTACCAGCTCAATCGCTTTGTCCTTGTTGCCGAGCGAGTTATTAGCCACGGCTGACCAGTACAGCACGTGTGGATTCTGCTGATTGGCTTGCGCCAGATGCTCCAGGCCCGCTTCCATGTCGTCATTGATCATCGCCATGTAGCCCGTCAGCTCGTGAGCCCGACGACGCTCAAACGCCGTGCCATCTTCTTCAACCGCAGCTACATACTTTGCGGTTCTTTCGCCGGCGGTTTCGAAGTCTTCAGCGACCATCGCAGCGATCGCCATCTTGAACATGTAGCCACGTTTTGCCTGCGCCTTGTTGGCATCGTTAATATTCGATCGTTGCCGGAGCTCCAGCGCAAGACCGTAATGCTCCGCTGCCTTGGCGGCCTCATCCGAGTTCAACATCACATCGCCGATGTATTGCTGCGCCCCGCCGGCAGCGGCGAGATCCCCGCTGGCTTCGGCTTTCGCGGCGATGTCCGTACCCGTTTGCACGGCCGCTTCATTATCTCCGGCATAGATCGATGCAGCCATGGCCACGAACATGGCGTTTTGTTCCTCGGCCGAGTTGCGAGCCGCGGCCAGCATCTTGCCGGCTGCTTCCTGAGCTTTGTCCGCGTCACCCATCAACGAGTAATTCAAACTGACGCCGGCATGTGCCGATGCGAAGTTCGGGTCACTGTCGAGCGCCATTTGATAATGTTGGATCGAGCCTTCGTAGTCGCCCATTTCCATCAGCAGCTCGGCAAGTGAATCCTGCGGATTCGGTTCGTTCGGCAGCAGCTCTACGTATTTTTCAAATGCCGCCTTGGCCTTGTCCAGCTGATCGAGGCTGCGATAGGCGTAGCCGAGATTGTTGTAGGCCGACGCCCATTCCGGTGCCAGCTCTGTCGCATGCCCGAAATGTTCAGCCGCACCGGCAAAATCCTGCTGCCCGTTGAGGAAATTACCCAGCGCCGTATGCGAACGCGGATCCTTCGGGTACATCGCAAGGAGCTTCTTCAGCGCCGCGCCTTGCGCGGCCTGGTCATTTTCCGACACCGCAACCCACGCCTGGACGAATAGTTGCTCGCCCGCCGAAGCGTTGGCGGCGGTTGCTTTGGCCTTGCCGATCGCATCGAAGAACTCGCCATTACTCAGCGCCGTAGTAGCGACCGCTACATGCGCCGTCGCGAATTCCGGGTCTGCCGCCGCTGCGGCAACAAATTTCTCATGGGCTTCCGTACGGTGCAGATTATCGAGCAGGGCACGCCCTTCGAGGAACAACGCCCGCGCTTCTTCAGACGATGTCGTAATGGGAATTTCCGCCGACATTGCCGGCATCGCCTTTGTTTCGGCAGCTGGCATCGTTGCTTCCTGCTTTTGTCCGCAAGCGGAGACCAGCAGCAGTGCCGCTATGCCTAACGTTGCCCGCACGCCAGCCTGATAGTTGGATCTATTCATTGTTCGCCCCTTAGTTGTTCTGATATTGGTTATTGCGCCGGCCACCATCGCGCCGACACATGAACTCCTCATTGTACTCCTGTTGCAACACCGGGAAACCGTGGATTTCGGCGCCCGGTTCCAGCGGGTGTCATTCGCTGTGCAGTGTAATCCGCCGAATCTGCAGATCGAAGTTCGACGCCGTGTCGTCGCCGTCCGCGGAAATCCACAAGCCCAGCACCCCTACCGGTTCAGGAAAGCGGTACGTCATTGTGAACTCGCCGGGTGATGGCAGGTAGGTGACCCGAGTCTCATAGAGAAGATCGTTCAACGGATGGACTCGGGCAGTACCGACGAGAGCCTGTTGCTGGGTCGTCGACAGGAAATTGATGCGCCGGACGCCGGTACCGGCCGGCGCCAGCTTGAACAGCTGCTGCAACCAGTCGGCAGCGATACGCCGCTGCAGCCAGTTCAGTTTTCGATCACCCGCCTCGACAACGCCAAGCTTCAGCACGAAGTCGTCCGCCCCCGCCTCACCCTGTACAGTATTCTCAGGAAGCTTTAACGCTCCCGCCCAAATTGCATCGACCGTCACCGCCGTCACTGTCAGCGGTGCGTCCAGCTTGTAGACAAGCGGGCTGGCGGACTTTCGTACCGCGATATGCAGCCCCTGGTCATTCGCCGTTACAGTGTTAGCGGCGATATTTCGGAATGCCAGCGTTTTCCACGCAGCCAGGTCACCAACGGGCACATCGAACGCCAGTGACGGCGCCGCGAATATTGCCAGCGCGATTAGAAGTGCTTTTTTCATACGGTTTCCGATAATGGACGGTTCCAGTCGTGCAGGTAAACTGACACTATCAGAGATAGTGGCTGTCGTACTGATTGCCTATACAGGTTTCTCCATGCTCCGACCCTTTGTTTTTGCGCGCCGATTGGCACTCGGTGCCATCCTCTTTACCCAGGCTACGCTTGCGGCGACCGTGGATGTCGCCGTATCGGCGAGCGACGGCGCCGAAAGCGTCGGCCAGGTTGTCGTGCTGCAGAACACGCGGACAGGATTCGAGGCGCGCAGCGCCAGTAACTCGACGGGCCGCGCCCGCTTCTCCGGCGTGCCGGCCGGACCGGGTTACGCGATCATTATCGACGGCATCGAACTCGCGACCGACATTCGACTGCGCAGCAACGAAGCGCGTGCTGTGTCGGTACGCATGATCGAGAACATCACGGTAACCGCGCGCGCGAACGCCATGGCAATCAACGTGCTCGACGCCGAGGTCAGCTCGAGCCTCGGCCGGCGGGAACTCGACGCGCTGCCCATAGAGGCGCGCGACCTGTCCAAAGCGCTGATCCGACTGCCGAATGTCGTGCCGTCGACCGGGTTCTTCCCTGAAGCGCCACCCATCTCCATCAATGGCGCCAACGGCCTGTTCACGCAGTACCTGGTCGACGGTCTCGACAATAATGAGAACTTCCTCGGCGGACCGAAGTTTCCTGTATCGACGGGTTTCGCTGCCGACGCCACCGTGCTGGCATCCTCCTACTCGGTAGAATACGGGCGCACGGGCAACGGTGTCGTCAACGTCACGTCGCGCTCCGGCAGCAACGATTGGTTTGGCGAAGCTTTTTATCTTGTCAGGCCGGGCGCTTCCGTCGATGCTTCCTCGCCTTTCGCCAGCAGGGATTTGTCAGGCAACGCGGTACGCGACGGATTTCGGCGTGATCAGTTCGGCTTGTCGCTGGGCGGCCCCATCAAAACTGACCGCACGTTCTTCTACGCCAACATTGAGTACACCAGTGATGACAAGGACAACCTGCTGTCTTCGCCGGAGCTTGGCGTCAACGAAACTGTCAGCGGCGAGAACCAATCGATTCTGGCCTCGCTGAAGCTCGACCATCGTCTGAATGACGAGTGGCGACTGGCGTTTCGTACTAACCATGGCGCAATCGATATTGAAAGACAGGGCGGCGGGCTCGAGGGTGGCGTCACTTTTCCTTCGGCCGGGTCCACGCAGCAGCGTGACTCGATGTTGACGGCGATTTCTGCAATCCATGACAGTGGCACGTTCACGTCTGAATCCAGCCTTGCCTTCAGCAGCTTCGACTGGGATTACGCGAGTCCGCGCGTCGGCAGTGATCCGCAGGTGGCCGTGGAGTCGCCAGCTGGGCTGACCGTCGCGGTACTCGGACACCCCGGTTTCAGCTTCAATGAAAGCGAAGACTCTGTGCAAATACAGCAGCGCTTTACGTGGCTGACTGACATCCATACGTTCAAGGTCGGCATCGATGCGATGCGCTCCGATTTCAGCCTGCTTGGTGGCGGCAACCAGGCGGGCAACTACCGCGTGCGACTGACGGAGGCAGAGCTGGCGGCGGTGCGCGCTCTTAATCTTGGTGCCGCGCTCGGCGTTAACGACATTCCTGCGACCGCGGCGGTGCTTAACTACGGCGTCGAACTGCGTCCGGCACAGTTCGGCGACCGGCAGGACCAGCTGGCGCTGTACGTCGAGGACCAGGTCAGCCTGTCGCAGGATCTCACGCTCACCGCGGGCCTGCGTTGGGATTACGACAGCCTGACTGAAGCCGGCTCGGGCTCGGCGGACACGGATAACCTTGCGCCGCGCCTGGCACTCAATTTTCGCATGAACGATCGCCTTGCCCTGCGCGGCGGCGCTGGCGTGTACTTCGAACGCATTCCCTACACGGTGCTGTCCGATGCGCTGCAGCAGAACACCACTGCAGCGGCGTTTCGCGACCAGCTCGTCGCACTGAGCGACGCAGGCCGCCTGCCGGCCAATCTCGATCCCCGGCTGGTTACTTTCGACGGCAACCTGACCGTCAATCCGGCGTGTCCCGATGGCTACCTGCAGTGCCCAACGCCTGAGCAAGTCGCGGACCTGCGTGACACCGCCGTGTCCAATGAAAGACGCATTCTGAATCCCGCAG
>JBATID010000230.1:0-3558 GCA_049667545.1 Woeseiaceae bacterium | reverse complement strand
GTATGGATACAGGCCGTTTCGAAACAGGTCTTTGATTTTCTCAGGATCATGCCGCATCGTGCTGAAAATGCGTGCGGGCGAGTCTTCCGAATCCTCGGCGGTTGGTTCCGGCGTCGGCATCGACACGACGTTCTTCTCCTGGCTTTTATTACTATCAGTCATGAAGTTGCTCTCGCTGAGGTCAATGTTATGCCGTATTCTCCTCTTTAACCAAGGGGTGAAAAATACGGAAATCTGCTTATTGGTGCCGGCAGGGCAACTTTCACCGCGCAGTGCCCTCTTGCGCAGAATAAAAAAACGGCGAGCCGAGGCTCGCCGCTTCCTTTTTTCACTCGCGCCTGGTCAGTCGTCGTTCTTTGCTGCCTGACGCCGGCTGGTTGCCAGGTAGGTACGCGCGGAATCGCAGCTCACCTTGCCCTCGAACAGCTCATTCGCCTTCTGCCAGCCGGACTCATTAAACTGATCCCAGTCCGCACCGAGATCCTCGAGATTCTCGTAGGCAGCCACCCATTTGAAATCGTAGGTTTCCTTGCCTCCGCCATAGGACGGGAAAAACACCCAGGAACCTGCTTTGGAGCCGTTTTCACCCTTGTACTTACCCCATTCGATAATCGGCATATACATGTCACCAAAGGTTACGCCGACCGCCGTGCTGCAATCCGAAAAGCTCACAACGAGGTCACCCGAGTCCCCTTCACGCGCCGGCGGCTCTTTCATCGTCAGCACCGAGTAAGCGGCATGTGTGCCACAGTCGATAACCTGGCCGAATCCCTCGGCCTCTTTGGCGCCGGTGGCAATCCAGCTGTCCTGGACTCGACCCAACGCCGCCGCTTTGTCAGCAGCACCGAACCACAGCACGTCGAAATCTTGCTCATCGCTGAAATAGTAAGGCACCAGGGTCCACGCCGAGTAATCGTTAATACCCTTCTTGTCGGCCCAGGCATTCCAGCCCTTTGTTGCAACGTCCAGATCCGCGGGCCCTTTGCCTTCCTTGTAGCTGCACGCAAACATTTCCATCGGATAGGCGACGTTCGCCTCTCCTTCGTCACCCTCGTGGTTGTCGGCAAACACATTGCCAAAACCAAGCAACAGTCCGCCAGACACAATCGCGCTCAAAATAATCTTCATAGACGTCCCCTTTTCTTGTTATTGGCAGCAGCTCAACGCTGTACCAGAGCGCGAAAGTATAAGCAGCTGCGTTGTGATTTGCGAATCGCGCGCCACGGGAGACCTTCCTGCCAGAGTGGCGAGCGCAAAAACTTCCCTTTAACGCCGCCTGGTGCAAGTGTGAATTGCGTCACTACGTGGGACGCAAGACTTTGCTAGGTTCAATGAGCAGGGATTCAATACCTGGTGTGTCAGCCCAATGCGGGTGCATTTATCAGGTTACCGTGCCCTGTCACCGCGATGCAGCGCTGAGGTACAGACAATGGGACAGGTCTCCGGCAGAATAGTACTCGACTCCAGTTTCGCCACGCCGGCACGACAAAAAAGTAGACCTGCAGACCTGCCTACCCTCAAACTGGCACGCAATGAAACCGTGCTTCAGGAATTATCATTCGACAGTCCCCAAATCCTGATCGGCCGCACCGAAGACAACGATATATCGATACCGAGCTCCTATGTGAGCCGGCACCACATATTGCTGTTCCGCAACGGCGACGCTACGATTCTGGTCGACCTGAACAGCACGAACGGTACCTTCGTCAATTCAAAGCGCGTCTACAATCACAGGCTGGCTCACAACGACGAAATTACGATTGATCTGCACAGCATGTTCGTAAGCTACCGCATTACGTTCAGCGACCCATCCATGGCCGCGCGTGGCGCATCGATGGAAATTGACCCTGAGGATGCGGTAATTGCGAAAGCCCTGGCCAGATTTGGCAACCTGCTGGCGAAGGGTGACACTTACCTGCTGCCAACGCTGAGCGAGGACGTGCCGACGGTCGTCGGTTTTGTCGACGATCGCTAGGGCTCTTCACCTGGACGTTAAACCGCCTCGTAGAGACGAAAACGGGTGCGTATTGTCCCAACATCGATAACCTTGGAATCCGACGGGTTGCCAAGGTGCGGGGCCACAAACTCCGGAACATCCTCGGGCCGCAAGGGTTCGGTGATAACAAATCCCTGCAAGGAGTGGCAGCCCTGATCGCGCAGGAAATCAATTTGCTCGGTGTTCTCGACGCCTTCGGCAATGACAGTCAGTTTCATGCTGATAGCGAGCGCAATAATCGCCGAACAAACCGAACGTTCATCATCGTCGAACTGGCATCGGTCGACGAATGTTCGGTCGATCTTTATCGCATTGACCGGCAGGCGTATGAGGCGACGCAGCGAGGAATGACCGGCACCAAAATCATCGACGACCAGGCCCACGCCAATCTTCCCCAGTTTCTCCAGGATGAGATCAGCGTCGCCGGCACGCATCAGTGTTTCCTCGCTGATTTCCAGTTCGAGACCTTCGGGTGGCAACCCCGATGCTTGCAGAGCATTCAGGATAACGGTGTCGATACCCTTGCGAGTGAACTCGGCCTCGGAAAGATTGACTGACACAGGCGGCATGCGCTTGTCTTCGCGACGCCACTTCGCCGCTTGCAGGCATGCCGATTCGAGGACCCACTCGCCGAGCGGTTGCATGAGTCCGGTGGCCTCTGCAAGCGGTATGACCTCGTCCAAAGCGACCATGCCACGCAGGGGATGCTCCCAGCGCAGCAGCGCCTCGAGGCCGCCCACGAGACCGGTCTTGAGATCAACCCGTGGCAAATAGTGCAGGCCAAGCTGGTTATTTTCCAGCGCCCAGGCGAGTTCGGTTTTGCCGTCAAGTCGCTGCAGGGCACGGAATTTCATCGTCGTGGAATAAAACTCGTACCCCTGATCACTGCGAATTGCGGCCTCGTCGAGCGCGACGCGCGCGCGCTTTAGCAAGTCGTCGGAGCTGTCGGCATCACCCGGGAACATGGCAATGCCTATCGCAGGCTCAATTACGAATTCTTGACCTTCATGAGCTGCCGGATTCGCGAATGCCTTGCGAATTCGGTTAGCAACTTGACGCGCCGCATCACGGCGCTCAACGCCGTTTAGGACAACGAGAAACTCTTCGCTGCCGAGCCGGGCCAGATCCGCAGAACTGCCGGCATCCGAACCGGCGTGCCCGGCTCTGCTCTTCGATCTCAGGCAGTCTTCGATACGTTGCGCTGCGATTGCGAGCAGCGCGCGGCGCGCCGATTTGCCCATCCGTTTCGTCAGGCGCATGAGCTGTTCCAGACCGATAACCATGACGGCCATACCACGTTCGCGAAGCCTGGCGTCATTGACCGCGGCGTCCAGCAGGATCGCGGCACCCGGAAGTCGCGCCGACACAGTCGCATCGGACGCCGCCGCGCTGACCACCACCGCAGGATATCGGTGCAGATCACGCAGTACGCCCATGACCTTCTTGCGACCGACGACGATCAAGCGCAGCTCGTAGCACCGGGAGTCCGGCTTGCCATCGATCTCGATTGTAAACGCGACGTCGGCGCGGTTACGCAGCGCTTTGCCGATATTCATCTTAAT
>JBATID010000229.1:0-1926 GCA_049667545.1 Woeseiaceae bacterium | reverse complement strand
AAGCAGCTACCCTCGTTTGCGATCGATCAGGCCCGCTCGACCGAGATCACCAGCGCTGTTAGTGAGTCCGATGCTTCATTGGCATTTATGATCGACGGCATCACCGCTATCGTGGATAAGTCGCCGGTACGTGTCTCGTTCCTCAGAGATGGCGAGGTGCTGGTTGCTGAGGAACATGGCTATTTCGCCTACGATACCGTGCGCGGCTTCCGTTTCACGCTCGCCGACAAAGAGAAGATCCTCGGCGGCGGCCAGCGCGTTATGGGCATGGACCGGCGTGGCAAGCGCATGCCGTTGTACAACAAGGCGTCCTACGGCTACGAGACCGAAGCCGACCAGATGTATTTCAGCCTTCCAGCCGTGATGTCATCCGACAAATACATGGTCGTCTTCGACAACTCGGCAAGCGGCTGGCTCGACATCGGTCACACGGAAGAGGACGTTCTCAAATTCGAGGCTGTCGGCGGCCGCACTGCCTACATCGTCGTCGCCGGAGAGACCTACCCCGCCTTGATCGAAAACTACACGGACGTGACCGGCAAACAGCCGCTACCGCCGCGTTGGTCTTTCGGCAACTACGCGTCTCGATTCGGCTATCACACTGAGAAGGAAACCCGCGACGTTGTGCGGAGATTCAAACGCCAGAAGATCCCGCTCGACGCCATCATTCTCGACATCTACTGGTTTGGTCCCGACATCAAGGGCCACATGGGTAAGTTGGACTGGGATCGAAGCGCCTGGCCGACAGCCGAGGATATGATCAGCGACTTTGCTGACGAGGGCGTGCAGACGATTGTGATTACCGAGCCCTTCATACTCAGCACGTCCGATAAGTGGCGAAATGCCGTGGACCACGGCGCCCTGGCGAGAACCCCGACCGGTGAGCCGCGGCGCTTCGACTTCTATTTCGGCAATACCGGACTTGTCGATGTGTTCAACGACACCGCACGGAAGTGGTTCTGGGAACCCTATGAAATGCTGTTCGAGCAGGGAAACGCAGCAACCTGGGGTGATCTCGGCGAGCCTGAGGTTCATCCGGGCGATGCACTGCATTGGCTTAGCGATGCCGAAATCGAGGCAACGGGCGACGAGATTCACAACGCCTATGGTCACGAGTGGGCGCGCATGGTCTACGAACGCCAGGTTGAAAAGTATCCGCAGATGCGACCATTGATACTGATGCGCTCGGGCTTCGCGGGATCGCAACGCTACGCGATGGTGCCCTGGACGGGCGATGTCAGCCGCAGTTGGGGCGGTCTGCAACCGCAGATAGAGCTCAGCCTGCAGATGAGTATGTTTGGTCTCGCTTATAACCACTCCGATCTCGGTGGATTTGCGGGCGGCGAGAAGTTCGACAAGGAATTGTACATCCGCTGGCTGCAATACGGCGTGTTCCAACCCGTTTACCGGCCGCACGCGCAGGAACATATCCCCGCAGAACCGGTTTTTCACGATCGCGAAACTCGCAACATCGTTCGTGATTACATCAAGCTGCGCTACCGACTAATGCCTTACATCTACACGCTTGCTTACGAAAACAGCACGACCGGCATGCCATTGATGCGTCCCGTCTTTTTCGAGGACGAGAGCGACGCGTCGCTGATCGATGAAAAGGACAGCTACCTGTGGGGCGATGCCTTCTTCGTCGCACCGGTCATGGAGCCGGGGTTGGCCTCGGTCAACGTCGACCTGCCGGCCGGTGCCTGGTTCGATTTCTGGAACGACACGCGCTATGACGGTGCACAAAATGTAAATATTCCCGTGACGCTCGAGACGATCCCAGTGCTGGTGCGCGCAGGGTCTTTTGTCCCGATGACACCCGATATTCAGACCACACACGACTATTCCAGTGAAAGACTAACGCTGCACTACTACGCGGACGCGTCAGTAGGCGAAGCCAGCGGTCAAATGTATGAGGATGACGGC
>JBATID010000228.1:0-12109 GCA_049667545.1 Woeseiaceae bacterium | reverse complement strand
ACCCTCTGCTTTGGCAATCTCGATGACGCCAAAGGAATTGACTAACGCGAGAAAATCGCCGGGACTGGCGCGACCAGAAGTCTGCAGCATCGGAATCTGATGCCCGGCAATGTTTGCGACCGGCTCGCGAAAGGCCTTGATAAGGCCGCCGTCGATGTTGCTGATCAGGTTCCCGAAGGTGTCAATGGTGACGATAACGCCGCTGACCCTGGTCGGCGAGACTTCGGGCTCATTCAGCCATCCGGGCGTCCATTCCGTTATCAGTGTGCCGGTTTCCGCAGCCGTCAATCGTCCGGCGGCAATTTCCGCCGCGACCGGCGCGAAGATGTCGCGTCCGTGAAACGTGGCGCTGGCCGCGGGAAGCTGCAAACGTTCGAGTCTTGCGATGTCGAGGCGAAAAACGCAGGCGCCGTCAGCAGTATCGAGTAGCTGCGCAAGGAGCCCGTTATCGGGCGCCATGAAGACGTGTCCGGCATGCTCGACGACCAGGATGTCCCTTTCCGTGCCAACGCCCGGGTCGACGATTGCAACATGCACACTACCGGCTGGAAACCACTGAAACGAACGGCTTACCCAGAACCCGGCTTCCGGTGGCCACTGCGCCGGGATATCGTGGGCGAGGTCGATAACGCGCGCGGCAGGGTAACGCGTCAGGATGACCCCTTTCATGACGGCGGCGAATGGACCTTTGTGCCCAAAGTCCGTTGTAATCGTGATGACACCCGATGGTTTGATTGACGATAGCTTCATTGACCAAGGTCTCATTGACAACTCAAGCGGCGAGCTCGGCCGGATGGCCGTCTCGATACATGTGCTTTGCCCAGTAGATGAAAATCGTATCGATCATAGCAATGACGACCTTGAATAGGTACTTGGCCGCGCCCAGTGCAAGCGCCGTTTTCAAGTCGACAATTCCCCACCAGGTAACCAGTGAATAGATCGCGGTGTCGACAATTTGTGAGGCCATTGTCGACCCGTTATTGCGCAACCATAGCCAACGCTCGCCGGTCAGCGACTTGATCTTGTGAAATGCCCAGACGTCGAAATGCTGACTGATGTAATAGGCGAGCAGTGAGCCGAAGATAAACCGCGGCGTATAGTTGACGATGGTTGCAAACGCACTGTGGATCGACGCCGAAAACTCAGCTGTCTGCGGGTTGCTACTTGGCAGGAATAGCAGCGCCAAGCTCAGCATGATCAGCACGATAACGCTAACTGCAAACCCCATCCGTACCGCTTTGTTGGCGGCCGCTTTGCCGTAGTTTTCGCTGAGCACGTCGGTCGCGAAGAAAATACTCGAATAGAAGATGACGCCGAGGCTGGTTTGCAGGCCGAAGATGATGGTCAGCTTGGGGCCCTGTAAATTTGCCATGAGAATGGCCAGCGCGATGGCGACCTGCAGCCCGGCTTTACCGAAAAGCCGATATAAAACCAGTGTGCAGCCGAGGTCGACAAACAGCGTTGTTAGCCAGAGCAGTTCCTGGTTGGCGGCGTAGTAATCGGCGACGAACTGCGGAAACACTTATTGGCGCGGATCAGGCAGCAAGCTTGTCGAGGTGCCAATCCGCGTTGCCGAAGAGCTGGCCGATGGCGGTCAGGCGCTTGAACAGATGCGCAACATCCAGGTCCCAGGTGACGCCCATGCCGCCGTGAATCTGTACTGCCTCCTCGCCAACCAGTTGGCCGGCAGTTCCGACGAGGTACTTGATTGAGCTGATTGCGCGCCCGGCGTCAGCGCCGCCCTGCGCGTAAGTCATGGCGGCCCACAGCAACAAGGACTGCGCCTGCTCGCAGGCCGTGAGCATGTCAACCATGCGGTGTTGCAAGGCCTGGAAGCTGCCGATTGGCACGCCAAATTGCGTACGGCTCTTCGAATATTCAATCGTCTTGTCCTTGAGCGACTGCATGATGCCGACAGCCTCCGCGCACACGGCCAGTGTGGCATCGTCGACCGTCGCGTGCAGCGCGGCGAAACCGCCGCCGACAGTCCCCAGCAGCGCATCGGAAGCAACCCTTACCTTATCGAGCGACACCTCGGCGGCTCTCGCACCATCGACCGTGTGGTAACCGCGGCACGTCACACCGGCGAGCGACGTGTCTACTGCGAACAGCGTGATTCCGTCCTGATCAGTCGTATCGCCGGAAGTTCGCGCGGGCACGAAAATGAGGTCGGCCGTTGCGCCGTTGATGACAAAGCCCTTGTTGCCGCTTAGCACCCAGTCGTCGCCGTCAGCAGTGGCGGTCGTTTCGATATTCGCAAGATCGTAACGCGACTGCGGCTCGGTGAACGCGAGCGTCGCCTGTAATTCACCGGCAATCAGCGGCTGCAGCCAGTGCGCTTTCTGTTCGGCACTGCCTTCGCGCTTCAGGATGCCGCCGGCGAGCACAACGTTCGCGAGATAAGGTTCAACGACGAGACCGCGCCCGAAACGCTGCATGACCACCATGATATCGATCGGGCCACCGTCAAAACCGCCGTCCGCTTCGCTGAAGGGCACCGCGGTCCAGCCCAGCTCCGCGAACTTGGCCCATACATCCGCGCTATAGCCGGATTCACTCGCCGCATACGCCTGGCGTGCGTCGAAGTCGTATTCGTTGTCGATGAACTTGTCGATGCTGTCCGCCAGCATCTCCTGTACTTCATTAAGGGAGAAATCCATCGTTTGTCCTTTAAAGGCCGAGAACGTGCTTTGCAATAATATTCTTCTGAATCTCATTCGAGCCGCCGTAAATCGATGCCTTGCGGAAGTTGAAATACCGCAATGACGACTTGATTTCGGCCCCTTCGCCGACCGGCTCACCGGCGAAGCCGGCTTCGAACTGATCGGGGACATACGGCAACGCGTAATACCCGGCGGCCAGCAGGTAGAGCATGTCAGTGGCCTGCTGAATCTCGGTGCCTTTGATTTTGAGAAACGACGATTCGGGCCCCGGCGCTTTGCCCGAGGCAACTGCAGCCAGTGTGCGCAGTTCGGTGTACTCCAGCGCTTTAAGTTCGACTTCCAGTGCGGCCAGGCGACGCATGAAGTTCTTGTCCTGCGCCAGCGGTGCGGCGCCTCTGACGGCGGTCGCCGCTTGTTTGCGTAGTCGCCGCAGGCGATAGCGTGACCTCGCGACACCGGCGATATTGGCGCGCTCGTGTTGCAGCAGAACCTTGCCGTAGGTCCAGCCCTTGCCGTCTTCACCGACAAGGTTGTCGAGCGGCACCGCAACGTTATCGAAATGTATCTCGTTAACCTCGTGCGTGCCGTCCAGCATGATGATTGGCTTGACCGACACGCCGGGCGACTGCATATCGATGAGAATAAAGCTGATGCCCTCTTGCTTGCGCGCAACGTCCGTGCTGGTTCTTACCAGGCAGAAAATCCAGTCGGCGTGCTGGCCGAGAGTCGTCCAGGTCTTGGTGCCATTCACTACGAAGTGGTCGCCGGCCAGGTCCGCTCGAGTTTTCAACGACGCGAGGTCGGAGCCCGCGCCGGGCTCAGAATAACCCTGGCACCACCAGACTTTGCTGGCGAGAATGTCGGGAAGGAAACGCTGCTTCTGCTCCTCGCTGCCGAAGGAGTAAATAACGGGGCCAACCATGCTGAGGCCAAACGGTACGACGAGCGGCGCGTTCGCATTGGCCTCTTCCGTCGCATAAATATATTTCTGCACCGGTGTCCAACCCGTCCCGCCGTACTTGACCGGCCAGTTGACACCGGCCCAGCCTTTCTCATACAGCAGCTGCTGCCAGCGAACCTGCGCCTCGGGCGTCAGCTCGATGCCTTTATCGCGCATCTCCCGCAGGTCTCCGGGATATTCGTCGCGGAAAAATGCACGCACTTCCCGTTGAAACTCGAGCTCTTCCTTGCTGAATGTTACATGCATTGACGTTAAGCCCCCAAAAGCGACCGCGCGAGCTTAGCAAACCTGTGCTTGTCCGTCTGTTGCGTTTTGTAACGACGGCCAGTTAGGGCAGAATGCCCGGATGACCTCGTTAACGACGAAACCTGCGAACAGGGCGGCCGCGAAGCCCACCCCGATTGTCGACGCGTTGCGGCGGCCGCTGCACGATCTCAGAATTTCGCTGCTGGATCAGTGCAATTTTCGTTGCCCCTACTGCATGCCGGAAGCGCAGTACCACGCCGACTATGAGTTCCTGCGCCGCCAGCAGCGCCTGACCTACGAGGAAATCCTGCGGGTTGCCAGCGCCGCTGTGGGCCTCGGAGTCAGCAAGATTCGACTCACGGGGGGCGAGCCGCTGCTGGACAAGAACCTGCCGGCGCTCATCGAGGGTATCGTCCGACTGCCAGGTCTCGACGACCTCGCGCTGACGACGAACGGGATGCTGCTGGCGCCCGTCGCCGCATCCCTCGCTGCAGCCGGGCTGCACCGGGTGACGGTCAGTCTCGACAGTCTCGACGAGACCGTGTTTGCCCGCATGAGTGGTGGGCGCGGCAATCTGTCACGGGTTCTGGCGGGTATCGATGCAGCCGCAGAGGCGGGGCTGACGCCGCTCAAAATCAATGTGGTGGTTCAGCGTGGTGTGAATGAC
Organism: Woeseiaceae bacterium; assembly: GCA_049667545.1. Classification (GTDB taxonomy): domain Bacteria; phylum Pseudomonadota; class Gammaproteobacteria; order Steroidobacterales; family Woeseiaceae; genus UBA1847. The sequence continues at coordinate 7,572 of JBATID010000228.1, read as the reverse complement.
CACACGATCATCGATCTGCTCGAGCATTTTCGCGGCAGTGGACACATCGTCCGCCTGATCGAGTTTATGGACGTCGGCAATCGCAATGGCTGGAAAATGGAGCAGGTAGTGCCATCGCGCGATCTGCTCGCACAGGTGCAGCGGCGTTGGCCGTTGCGGCGGATCGACGAGAATTATCCCGGTGAGGTGGCACGACGATACGAATATGTCGACGGGCAGGGCGAGATTGGTTTTATTTCGTCGGTTACCGCGCCGTTCTGTGGCAACTGCAGTCGTGCACGACTGTCGGCCGACGGCGTTTTGTACACCTGCCTGTTCGCTACGCATGGCACGGATCTGCGTGAGTCGCTGCGAAATCAGGCGGACGAGGAAGAACTTACCGATATCCTGTCGCGCATCTGGTTGCAACGCGCCGATCGCTATAGCGAGCTGCGCAGCCCGGCACGGGCCGAAGCGCATATGCAGCGCAAGGTCGAAATGTACCGAATTGGGGGATAACGTGAGCAAACTCAGCCATATTGATGCGGACAATCGGCCCACAATGGTCGACGTCAGTGACAAGCAGGCGTCAAAGCGTGCGGCGCATGCCGTGGCGATCGTGAGCCTGCCGGCCGAGGTTGCAGCGCAGATCAACGGCGATGAGATCGAGACCAGGAAGGGTCCAGTGTTTGCGACAGCGATTATTGCCGGTGTAATGGCAGCCAAGAAAACGCATGAACTGATCCCTTTCTGTCACCCCCTCGGACTCGACAGCTGCAAAATCGCCATCGCGATGAGCGGCAACGATGCGGTCATCGATTGCCACTGCAAGGTAACGCACAAGACCGGCGTTGAAATGGAGGCGCTTACCGGTGCGAGTATTGCGGCGCTGACGGTTTATGACATGCTGAAGGGCCTGTCGCACGATATCGTTATCCGCGATACGCGGCTCGTGTCAAAAACCGGCGGCAAACGAGATTTCCAGCGTGACTGAACCGTTGCCCGGACACTCGCTGTTTGGTCTGGTCCTCGCTGGTGGCAAGAGTCGACGTATGGGGCATGACAAAGCGCTGCTCGATCGGGGCGGCAAAACGCAGCTCGCCTACGTCGTAAGTCTTCTGGAGGCGCATGTCGAGCGTGTTTTTGTATCGACGCGCGCCGACCAGGAAGAAGACGCGGAGCGCCGCCAGTTCGAGCGGATTACTGACCGATACCAGGACCTCGGCCCCATCGCCGGCATCCTGTCAGCGATGGACGCCTATCCACATGCCGACTGGCTCGTGGTTGCCTGTGATTTGCCGAATATTGATGCGCCGACGATTCAACGCTTGCTGGATCATCGGGACAGCGACAATCCGTTTATCGCTTATGCCAGTAGCTATGACGCTCTGCCGGAACCGCTATGCGCGCTGTACCGTGAGGGTAGCGCGGCCATACTTCGTAAGTTTGTTGGCGGCGGCTTGCATTGCCCGCGGAAGATGCTGATTCGATCCGACACGCTGTTGTTGCAACAGCCCGATCCCAACGCGCTCGACAATATCAACACGCCGGATGATCTGCGCGTCAGCAGGCTCGAGGCGACGTCATGAAAAATATCACGGTGCGTTACTTTGCGATGTTTCGCGAACACGCGGGATTGAGTGAGGAGACGCTGCGCCTGGATGTCGCCACAGCCAGGGACGTATTTGAGCAGACGCGATCCAGGCACGGCTCCGCCGAGCCCGAAGGTCATTGCAAGGTAGCGATTAACGACGAGCTCGCCGACTGGTCGTCGCCGGTGCAGGAAGGCGATACGATCCTGTTGTTTCCGCCGGTTGCAGGCGGCTGACGTGATCGAGATAACGGACATACCAATCGATCCCGCGTCACTGCGCAAATCACTGGCCGATGATGGCGTCGGCGGTTTCTGTGTGTTCGAGGGGTGGGTGCGCAACCGCAATGAGGGCCGTGCCGTGCGGCGCCTTGAGTACGAAGCCTATGCGCCGCTGGCGATCGCCGAGGGCGAGCGCGTGATCGCGGAGGCAAAGCAGCGCTTTGGGGTCATTGGTGCGTGCTGCGTGCACCGCATTGGCACTTTGGAAATTGGTGAACTGGCCGTTTGGGTCGGGGTGACCGCCGCGCATCGCGATGAGGCGTTCAAGGCCTGCCGCTATATCATTGACGAAATTAAAATCCGGCTGCCGATCTGGAAGAAGGAACATTATGTCGATGGCGACTCGGGCTGGGTGAATTGCGAGCGCTGCGCGGCGCATGCGGGTGCATGATTGCCGCGGTTCTTGTTGCGATTATTGCAGATTGCACGGGCATCAGGTATCACTAGCTCCAGTTTGGGGGTCGGAACGCACGTGTACACGATAAAATCCGTTGAGGATGCAAAAGCGCTGGAGGGTGAAGAGGTCGGCCTGTCCGACTGGGTGGTCATAGACCAGCACCGCATTGACCAGTTTGCCGAAGCGACCGGCGATTATCAGTGGATTCACGTGGACACGGCCAGGGCGGCCCGGGAAATGCCGGACGGCAAGACGATTTCACATGGCTACCTGACCATCGCGCTGATACCGACGCTGACCGACAAGTTCATCAAGGTCGAGAACCTGGAACGTGCGATTAATTTTGGCCTCAACAAAGTGCGCTTTTATGCACCCGTACCGGTCGGTTCACGCTTGCGGGCGCGCGCAAAAATTCTGCAAGCGCGACGCCGTGCCGGAGCTTTGCTGCTGACTTCGGAAGTACGGCTCGAAATGGATGGGGCACGAAAGCCCGCCTGCGTTGCGGAGACTCTGGGTATGTATTTCTTTTCACAGTAAACAGGAGAGCATAATGGGTGACTTGGGCATGTGGGGAATCATCCACCTGGTGGCGGTGGTCTACGCCGCGTTACAGATTATCAATAGCTCCGCCGACACGGTCAAAAAGGTCATCTGGGTCGTAATTGTCGCCGCCTTTCCGCTCATCGGCCTTGTTGTCTGGTTTTTTATCGGCCCGGGAACACCAAAAAAATAGCGCTTAATAAATCAAGAAAAGGGGGGAGGCACCATGCAGGGACTCATGATGGACAGGCCTCTGCTGATCTCATCGATCGCAGAGCATGCAGATAAATTTCACGGGGACCGTGAAATTGTTTCGGTGACCGCTGATAACCCGCGTCACCGTTACACGATTCGTGATGCGGTTGGTCGAGCGAAGCAACTTGCCAATGCGCTGGCGCGGCTTGGCCTCGAACAGGGCGACCGGATTGCCACCATTGCCTGGAACGACTACCGCCATCTCGAAATCTATTACGGCGTCAGCGGGTCCGGTTACGTTTGCCACACGATCAACCCGCGCCTCTTTCCCGAACAGCTGATTTTTATTATCAATCACGCCGAGGACCGCTGGATTTTCACTGACGTGATGTTCGTGCCGCTGCTGGAAAAACTGCTGCCGCATATCCAGGGTGTGCGGGGCTTTGTTGTCATGACAGACGCGGAGCATATGCCCGCAACAAAATTACCGAATGCCGTCTGCTATGAAACGCTGCTCGCGGCCGAGTCGGCCGACTTCAGTTGGCCGGACCTGGATGAGCGAACAGCGTCGGCGCTCTGCTACACCTCCGGTACCACGGGAGATCCGAAGGGAGTTCTGTACGACCATCGCTCGACGGTGCTGCACGCCTATGCATCACCGGCTCCGGATGTAATGAACCTGTCGAGCCGCGATACCGTCTTGCCGGTGGTGCCGCTGTTCCACGTTAACGCCTGGGGTGTGCCGTACTCAGCGCTGATGGTGGGCGCGAAGCTTGTATTCCCGGGGCCGAAGATGGGTGACGGCGAGGCGCTCTACGAGCTGATGGATTCCGAGGACGTCACGATGGCACTCGGTGTGCCCACGGTATGGCTCGCGCTGCTGCAGTATTGCGCCAGCGCCGGCAAGCGGCTCGACAAATTGAAATACTCGATGGTGGGCGGTGCGGCCGTACCGCGATCGATGATTGAGCAATACCGCGACGAGCATGGTGTCGAGCTGCGCCAGGGCTGGGGCATGACCGAGACAAGTCCGCTGGGTACGTGTAATTCACTCAAGGCCGGGCTTCAGTCGCTGTCGGATGAGGAAAAACTTGATCGCGCGACCAAGGCCGGACGCGGCATCTTTGGCTGCGAGCTGCGCATTGTCGATGACGAGGGCAAAGAACTGCCATGGGATGGCGTTGCCTACGGCGCCCTGCAGGTGCGCGGTCCATGGGTCTGCAGCGACTACTACAAGCTCGCGGGCAGCGCCGGAGCTCACACCGACGATGGCTGGTTCGGCACCGGCGACGTGGCGACGATCGACCCACAGGGCTACATGGCGATCACGGATCGTACCAAGGACGTCATCAAGTCCGGCGGTGAATGGATCAGCTCCATCGAGCTTGAGAACACGGCGATGGGACACCCGGCGGTGGCGGAAGCAGCGGTCATCGGCGTAGCGCATCCGAAGTGGACCGAGCGGCCACTGCTGATCGTAGTAACGGCCAAGGGCAAGGAGGTCGGCAAGGACGAATTGCTGGCGTTCTTCAAGGGCAAGGTTGCTACCTGGTGGATCCCCAACGATGTCGCGTTTGTTGAGGAGCTACCACACACGGCCACCGGGAAGTTAAAGAAGATTGAACTGCGCAAGCAGTTCGCCGATTATGTGTTTCCTGAATAACCCCCCGGTTTGATGCCGAAATTGACACTCAAGAGCACAGAGCATGGCTGACCCATCCCGCCTCTACGGACTCAATGCGCTGGTTCTAAATGCGGCCGGTGGCATTGGAGAGGCCATCGCGCGCACGCTGGCCAGGCACGGTGCCGACGTGGTCGCTGTTGATACATCGAACAGTGGTGTCGAACAGCATTATTCCGCCGTCAAGAGCATTACCGGGATGACGGCGCGGCTGGTCGACATCGATGCGGTACCAGAAACGATCGGGCGCGCGACGCAGTTGCTTGGCAGTCTGGACATTGTCGTTACGGATTTCCCGTTGCAGCCCGACGAGCCGGTACAGCAAATCGATGCGAAGCTCGAGAGCCTGTTGCACGCACGCGCCATGTTGATGACTGCCGTGTCGCGCGCTGTATTGCCGCAGCTGCAAAACAGCCCTCAAGGCCGCATCATCAACCTCGGGTTGTTGCGCAGCTGTTTCGATATCCAGGCGGAGGCCGCTTTCGACCATGCTGAACGGGATCTTGCGACCTTGACGCGCGAACTCGCGGCGGAGTCCGGCGAGCACGGCGTGTCGGTCAATTACATTCAGCCTGGCGCCATCATGACGCCAGCAAGCCGCGAGGTGTTTCGCAAGAACCAGGCGCTGCGAGACTACTGTATCAAGTCGTCGGCGGCGCGGCGCCTGGGCGAGCCGCTCGACGTTGCCAAGGTCGCGCTGTTTCTCGCGAGCGCGGACGCGGTCTTTGTCAGCGGTACCGGCGTTAGTGTTCACGGTGGCCGCGCCGCGGCTTGAGAACTGCCATGCACCCCGTTCTCCAGGATCTGATTACCCTGCTACAACTCGAGCGCATTGAAGACAATATTTTTCGTGGCGACAGTCGGGACATCGGTAGTCCGCAGGTATTTGGCGGGCAGGTACTTGGGCAAGCACTGTCGGCGGCGCATAACACCGTGGATGGGCGTGTCGCGCACTCGCTGCATGCGTATTTTCTGCGGCGTGGCGATACGAACGCGCCAATTATCTACGACGTCGATCGCGCTCGCGACGGGGGCAGTTTTTCGAATCGTCGCGTTGTTGCCATTCAGCACGGGCGCCCGATACTGAACATGGCGGCCTCGTTCCAGAACCCGGAGGATGGCCTCGAGCATTGTGCCGCGATGCCCGATGTGCCGCCACCTGATGGTCTCAAGGACCTGACAGCCGTGGCGGCCGACATCAGCGACAAGATTCCGATGAAACTTCGGCGTTTCATGACCAAGGAACGGCCTTTCGAATTTCGACCGGTGGATCCGCTGAACTTCGACTCCCGCAAAAAGCTGCCGGCCAGCAAATCCGTATGGATCCGCGCTGTCGACCAGTTACCCGACGACCGGGCGTTGCATCAGAATTTACTGGCATACGTATCGGATTTTGAGTTGCTGGCAACCTCAACATTGCCGCACGGCCTGTCATTCACGCGTGGCAACGTAATCATGGCAAGCCTCGATCATGCGCTTTGGTTTCATCGGGATTTCAAGATGGATGACTGGCTGCTGTACTCGATGGACAGCCCGAATGCGGCCGGCGCACGTGGGTTTGCGCGTGGCCAGCTGTTCACGGCGCAAGGTCAGCTGGTCGCGTCGACGTGCCAGGAGGGCCTGGTCCGCGTTGTCAGGCCGGGTCGTGAGAAGCCGCGCTCGAATCCGCGCGAACAGGCATAGACCGACCGCCCCCCACAACCACGGGCGTGCGCTCCCCGGCGTTGCTCTTACCTGGCTTTGCCCTGCGCCGCGACCGCGGCCGCTGCCTTTGCCACTGCGTCCGCGTCGCCGAGAAATTCTCGAGACAACGGCTTGAGGTCTTCGTCGAGTTCATAGGCGAGGGGGATGCCGGTGGGAATATTGAACTGCGTGATGTCGTCATCCGACACACCGTCAAGCATCTTGACCAGTGCTCGCAGGCTGTTACCGTGTGCCGAGATCAGGACGTTCTTGCCCGCCCTGAGATCCGGTGCGATCAGTTCATCCCAGCATGGCATGACGCGCTCCAGCGTGAGCTTCAGCGATTCCGTGCCCGGTACATTGTCGACTCCGCGATACCGTGGATCGAAACGTGGGTGTCGCTCGTCGTCCTCGGCCATCGGTGGCGGTGTGATGTCATAGCTGCGGCGCCAGATGTGCACCTGCTCGTCGCCGTACTTGGCCGCGGTTTCGGCCTTGTTGAGCCCTTGCAGCGCGCCGTAGTGACGTTCGTTCAAACGCCAGTCGCGAACCACCGGAATCCACATCAGGTCCATCTGGTCGGTAATGTGCCAAAGCGTACGAATGGCGCGTTTCAACACCGACGTATAGGCGATATCGAAATCGTAGTTGAGCTCGCGCAACAAGCGGCCCGCATCGATGGCTTCCTGGTTGCCTTTTTCGGTTAAATCAACGTCCTTCCAACCGGTAAAGAGGTTTTTCAGGTTCCAGTCACTTTGGCCGTGACGGCACAATAGAAGTTTACCAGCCATGTTGTCTCCGCTTGGTAGGTAACGCAAAAGCGCGATGCGCTTAACTTGAAATCAGGTCTCGCAGTTCCTGTGCAGCGACCGAGAGTGTAGCGAAATCGATATCACCACGCAGCTTCATCTCCTCGAGCATATGCAGAAACGCATTGACACCCTCAGCATGCTTGTCGAGCCATGTCCGTGCAACATCTTCCGGACGGCGTTTGCTGCGTCGCGTCAATAGCTGTGACGCGAGCGCTCGGCGAATATTGTAGAACTCGTCGCGAAGATTGCTGCGGGCCCTTGCCTGCCAGCGGCCGCTGACTCGCAGGTCTTCGGCATAGTTGTGCAGGGTATGCAGGCTCAGCGCATCGTTGCACACGGAGTACAGCCGCGCTGTATCCAGAACGTCGCGACCCCGTTCGGCGGCGAGATCGGCGATATCGAGAGCGGCACG
>JBATID010000227.1:0-2682 GCA_049667545.1 Woeseiaceae bacterium | reverse complement strand
ATTCGTTGCCGTTCGTTTATGTGGACCGGGATCTGCCGATTGGTATCTTCGTGCGGTATTCCCCGGCGCCAAGAGTCGGCCCGGTCGCGACCAGGGGTTCGCAGATCGCACAGTCAACCGGGCACCTTGCACAAAGTCATCTCGGAGCCCTGATGACGCGGCCCGTGTCGTCGATGTACCGATTGCTATTTGTCGCCAAGGACGCGGCGGTCGAAACCGTCCGGCCGACCTGGCTGGTCACGTTGGAGTCAGAGCAGATTCCCGCGATTAGCCAGGGTCCGGGCATGGACCTTGAGCTATGGGAGGCGGAGCTCGACACGATCACCGGTCGCCCGGCAACACGTGGCACGATCGATTACCTGGTGGATGGTGAAGCGTATTTCGTGCGCCTCATCGATGCCATCACGACGGCAAAAAAGTCCGTCGATATTCGGACCTATATTTTTGATAACGATGACTTTGCCGAGAAGATTGCCAAGCTATTGCGACGTCGTGCAGCTGAGGGCATTGATACGCGGATCCTGCTGGATGGGCTGGGCACGATTGTCGCAACCGCCGCAGACGATGACACCTTGCCAAAGGACTATCAGGCGCCCGAATCTGTCCGGCAGTTTCTCGAAGAGAACTCCGACATCGAGGTACGACAGTCGCGCAATCCGTGGCTGGTTGCCGGCGATCACGTCAAGACAACCGTTATCGATGGCAAGGTTGCCTTCGCCGGCGGCATGAACATCGGACGCGAGTATCGCTACGTCTGGCATGACCTGATGATGGAGTTGCGCGGACCCGTTGTTAACGAACTCAACAACGAGTTCAACAAAGCATGGGCACACGCCGGCATTCTCGGCGATGCTGGCTACGCGCTGCAGCGACTGAAGCCAAATCCCGATACGGCGGATGAAGCTGGCTTTCCGCTGCGCGTGCTGCATACGCGCCCGAGCAGTCCGGAGATATTCAATGCGCAGCGTGCCGCGATTCGCAATGCACGAAAATCGATCTGGATTCAGAACGCCTACCTGACGGACGATGCAATGCTTTACGAACTGGCAAAAGCGCGCCGGCGCGGCGTCGATGTCCGTGTCATTTTGCCGTTGGTTGGCAATCACGGGCCGGTCAATAAAAGTAATGCGCTGGCCGCCAACGCCATGCTGGAGCACGGCATCCGCGTATTCCTGTATTCGGGCATGTCGCACGTGAAGGCCGCCGTCATTGACGGCTGGGCCTGCCTCGGTTCCGCCAACTGGGACAAGCTGAGTTTTCGCACTAACAAGGAGCTCAATATTGCGACCTCGCATCCCGAGTACGTTGCGAACCTCCTGCGTCAGGTATTCATACCCGATTTCGAGAAGTCGGTTGAACTGACCGAGCCGTTCCCGGAGCGCTGGTCCGATCGCCTTGCCGAAGTCATCTCCGACTACCTGCTGTAAAGGGCTCGCGCAGCACGGGTGAATCGAGTTCACAGGTAAAACCACGACTGGTTAACAGTTTTGGTAAACAACGCTGTCTGCAGCTGGCGTTTAAGCTACGGCGATGCGAAAAAAGGGTCTCGGAACAGGAGACCTGCCATGGCTTCAATAGCCAAAGACAATATCAGCTATCGCTTGCTTGACCGTTTAAGCAACCTCGTGATTTGCAGCCCCTGTTTGCGTCGCGGCAAAGTCACCCCGGTGCCCCAGATTATCTCTGACCGACACGCAATGACGAACGAGTGCTCGGATTGCCGCTGCCAACGGTTGCCACCAAAGGCGAGGCGAAGCGGCGTTGTGAGGGCGTTCCGCCAGCATCACTAATCCCTGCCGAACCCCGTGCATCGTGTGCGATGCGATGCCACAATAGCGGGGTTATGGCAAAGCTCTATTTTTACTACTCGTCGATGAACGCCGGCAAATCGACTGCACTACTGCAATCGAGTTACAACTACCGGGAAAGGGGCATGAACACGCTCGTTCTGGCCCCCCAGTTCGACGATCGCTTCGGCGTAGGTAAAGTGAAATCGCGTATTGGCATTGAGACCGAAGCGACCACGTTTGCGAATGACACTGACCTCCTCGAACTCATTGCAAGCAGTCACCAGGCGGCACCGCTGCACTGTGTGCTCATTGACGAAGCGCAGTTCTTAACGCGTGACCAGGTTTTCCAGCTCGGCGAGGTGACGGACACGCTGAAAATTCCCGTACTGGCTTATGGTTTGCGTACGGATTTCCAGGGCGAACCGTTCGAGGGCAGCAAATATCTACTTGCCTGGTCCGACAACCTGAAGGAGATCAAAGCGATCTGTCACTGCGGTACCAAGGCGACGATGGTGTTGCGACTCGACAGCGACGGCAGAGCGGTGACCGAAGGGTCACAGGTAGAAATTGGTGGCAACGACCGGTACGTGTCGATGTGTCGTAAACATTTCAAGGAAAAGTTTTTCGCCTGAAGCCTGGCTCGCTATTCGTCAGACGCCGCCGGTAGCAGTTCCGTGTTTTCCCGGGCGAGTAACGACCGCATATCCGCCAGGGTCTTCATAATCGAGGTGTCAGCGAACTCGGCGCCGTCCAGGGTGCCCCGTTCACGCGCCCCCGGATCCAGGAACTTGATGCTGAAAGTCCCCACGGTTATGACGTCGTTATTAACGAGGACATGATTTGAGACGCGCCTCGAGTTTACGAAGGTGCCGTTGGTACTGTTCAGATCCAT
>JBATID010000226.1:0-3547 GCA_049667545.1 Woeseiaceae bacterium | reverse complement strand
GTCCTGAACAACGGCGTAACTAAAGCCGATGAAGATGTTCTTCGCGAAGCGGCCCAGAAAGTCCGTGACGAAATCGGTCCGGTAGCGGCATTTCGCCTGTGCATTGTGGTGCCACGCTTGCCCAAGACCCGCTCCGGCAAGGTATTGCGCGGCACCATGCGGTGTATTGCCGACGGTGAGCCGTGGACGCTGCCAGCCACCATCGACGATCCGGAGACGCTCGATGAAGTGACTACCGCGTTACAGGGGCTTGGTTTTCCCCGGGCATAGGCGAATATCACGGCGGTCTGCCTTCCGGCCGGCGGGTCCGCGATGCCCCCACGTGGTTTTTTCAGACGGTGGTGATGCCAACAAGGTAGTCAACCAGCGCGTCCGCATCGTCGGCGACCTGGCGGGTTGACGCGTCGAGATGCGCCGAGTGCTCTTTGCGGTCGAACCAGATCGAGCCGTCGTCATCCTGCAGCGGGCGCGCAGCGGCAAGCCACAGCGCCGTGTCGGCACCGGCCTCAGCGCTGCGCAGCACGTGCTGGAACAGAGCCCGAAACCCCGGTAGCGACGTCTTGACGCCTTCGGTGTCGACCCAGCCAGGATGCATGACGTAGAAAGTCGTGCCTGTTGCAGCGTGTTGTTTGCGCCAAAGTTCATTAAGCGCGACCTGGGCACGTTTCTGGTACGCGTATGCCAGCACGCCATCGTAATCTTCGGCATCCAGCGTATTCAGACGGTCTATTGCCAACGGCACGTTGTACATGCCGCCGGAGGACATGTTGATGATGACAGCGTCGTCGGCCAGCAGTCCTCGTTCAATCAGTCCGTTGGTCAATACGTAGTGGTTCAGGAGATTGGTCGCAAACGACAGCTCGTGACCTTCCCCGCTGATCTTGTGCTCATTGAGCAGCACGCCGACATTGTTGACCAAAACGTTGATACGTCGCTGATCGGCCCCGTCGTCAAGCGTGTCCAGCAGGCGATTGATCTCGCCCGTCTCTGACAGGTCAACGCGCTGCATCATAACCCGCTCCCCACCGAGCGCGATCAGCTCGGCAAGCTTTTTCGTGCTCCGAGCGACGGCAAGGACATCGGCACCGTGCCGTACGGCACCCAGCGTGATAGCGCGGCCAATGCCGCCGGATGCGCCCGTGACCAGCCAGCGCTGACCGTTGAAATCGCTGTCCGGCTCCTGCCATTGCCGACGTCGTCGTCGGTAGCCGAGCGCGCTAAAGCTGTAGGCAAAGCGGCTAAAAAAGTGCAGCCCTTTTAATGCGTCATGCATATGGTTCGTGCCCTCGCTAGTTCTGGGTTGCGGGAATCGCCTTGAGATAGGCAGCGATCGCTTCCAGATCGGATTTTGGCAGCATGGCGAGGTTCTCCTGCACCGCAACCATCGAGCCGCCGACGGTGTCGAAGTCCGGTGTGAAACCACTCTCCAGGTAATAACGGATATCGTCGGCCGACCAGTCGCCCGTGTTCTTGCCGGATGACGTAATGTCCGGAACGCGACCGCGACCCTCCAGGTTCGGCGCGCCGCCGAGCCAGCGCTTTGTGTCGAGTCCGCCGAACAGATCGCGTGGCGTATGGCACTCGCCGCAATGCCCCACGCCCTCAACCAGTGCACGGCCGCGTGCGACCTCGGCCGTCATCGACTCGAACGCGATGACAGGCTCCGAATTCAAGTAGAGCCGCTGCCACGCATTGATGCCGCGTCGTATCGACCACGGCAACGCTAATGAATGATCCGCGACGCGGCCCGGGACGGCACGGAGCGTGTCGAGATAAGCCTTGAGGTCCATGACATCCTCAACGGCCATCTTCGCGTACGAAGAGTAGGGAAACGATGGGTAGTAAGGGCGTCGGTCTGGCGACACGCCGCGCTGCATGGCGGTAACGAAGTCGAGCATCGACCAGGCGCCGATACCATCAGTGGCGTGTGGTGAAATATTCGGAACGCGAAATACCCCGTAGGGCGTGTCGAGTTCGAGGCCGCCGCCCAGCAGCAGCTTGAAATTGCCCTCGGCCCGTTGGCCTTTCACCGGCGTCGCGTGGCAGGAAGCGCAACCGCCGGCCCAGAAGACCTGTTCGCCGGCGGCTGCGTCCGGTTCATGATCCGGCAGCACCGACGCGACGATGGGCGGCGGCAACGTCACCCACCATCCAGCGATGGCGCCAATTAGCACCAGCGCGACGATCGTGCCGACGAAGCGGCGCACTATGAACCGCCGGTCAAGAGCTGCCAGTTAATGCAAGCTACTCTTTTTTGATGCGATAGCCATCGTGGCAGTTCTTGCAAGTCTTGAAAATCGGACCGACGGTTGGCTGGGCTTCGTCAAGCGTCTGCGGCGCGGCCTCAATGGCCGCATCAACCGCGTCCCGCCACATCGCCAGCGCTTCATTGAAGCCTTCGCGATCTTCCCAGATTGCCGGCGCCGCTTCCGATGTTTCAAAAGATTCGCTGCCGGCCGGGAACAAATCGCCCAAGACACGAGCAGCGTCGTGGAACGTCTGCAGGGACGTCATAACTGTCGCGGCATCATAGTCGACCTCGCCCTTGAACATCTTGCCGATGGGGTTGGCGGCGTCGCCGACGCCTTCCATCAGCTCATGACGTTCATGGGCGGGACCATCCGCAGCGATCGTCGGAGCGTCGCAGGCGGCGATAGCGAAGATGGCGCCAAGGCCAAGAAGAATTCTCATATTCATGCCGGCTTCGGCGCGTAAACGGAGCACCACCCCGAGGCTTTAACGAGTTTGCCCGGGAAGATGGAGCAACCACCCCAGTCCGGATCGTCTTTCTTCTGGAACAATGCGCAGTTGGAGCAGGCCTGTCCCGTCTGGAATCGCGGCTGCCTGGCGGTGTCGATCATCGTTGTATCTTCAACGTACGCCAGCGATTTTGCCTGTGGATCGTCCACACTCAGCTTCGGCATCTCGGGGCTCGTGGCCGGGGCTGCTGCCGGAGCAGGGGCTTCCATCGCTTTTTTCGCCGGTGCAGCACTGGTCGGGGGTTTGGCAGCAGGCGGTGCGGCGTCGTTGCCGCCGGAACAACCGGCAAGGCCGATGATTGGAAGCATGACGGCGCCGCCCCCGGCGATTTTCAGGAAACGTCGACGGTCCTGGTTGGTTATATCACTGTTAGACATTGGTGCTCCTCAGAGTCCGGCGAAATTACCGGTACGCTTTATCGAACCCTCAATTCTGAGAACGTGGCGGCAAAAAAGCAACCGCTGGTAGTTGCCTACGGTGTCCACGCGTAGCCGATTTTCATGAAAACCGTACGGTCCTCTTTCTCAGAGCGTCGCGGCGAGGCGGCTCCCCTGATCGATAGCCCGTTTGGCATCAAGTTCGGTCGCTACATCCGCACCGCCAATGACGTGCACAGGAATACCGGCGGCCTCCAGCGGTTGCTCGAGCTCGCGTAACGGCTGCTGGCCGGCGCAGAGGACGACATTGTCGACGTCGAGCCACGTCGGGTTTTCGTGATCTTTGCCGAAACTGATCAGCAGTCCTTCATCAGCGATGCGCTCGTAGTTGACGTTGCCGATCATCTGCA
>JBATID010000225.1:0-6192 GCA_049667545.1 Woeseiaceae bacterium | reverse complement strand
CCAGCTTCCAGTTGGCCGGAATCGCATAGCTCTTTTGGGTAGCGACTTTGAGGTTTTCAAAATCGAACATCGCCATCGGTTCCGCGAGATCCCGTTTGGCACCCTCGAGTGACGGCGGCGCATTCGTGAGGCAGATGAACACAAGTCCGTGAATGACATCGACAACAACGGGCTTCAGGCTATGGGCAGACTTGTCGAAGTCGGCGGGCATATTGCGAGCCGCGTACAAACGGCCGTCAATGTCGTAGGTCCAGCCGTGATACGGGCAGGCAAACCGCTCGGCATGGCCGCGAGATTTAAGGCAAACGAGCGAACCACGATGACGGCACACGTTCGCAAACGCATTCAGCTCGCCGTCCTTGCCTTTAACGATGATGAGCGATTCTCGCCCGACATTGAGAACCCTGAAGTCGCCCGGGGCGGCAAACTGCGACACGTGACCGGCGAGTATCCAGTTGCGATTGACGATCTTCTCAATCTCCAACGCGTAAATAGCCGGGTCCGTGTAGAAACGCTGATCGAGCGAGTAACCGGACTGGTGGTCGTCGATCAGTTGCGCGATAGATCGCTGGTCCGCCTGCATTGCCGCGCTCATATGGGATTCCACACTATGAAATAAAACGCCCTTGCCGTTCCGTTAAGATAGCATAGCGATCATGTACTCTAACCACGAGCCAAACACCACCACAGTCGCCGCCTTGAAACCACACGCCGTATGAACCTGATACTCAGCATTGCTGCACTCCTGCTCGGCCCGGCGATCTACGCCTACGGCCGCCGCAACCCCACAGCAAGACAGATTCTTGACGGCTTTATTTTTATTACGATTGCCGGGCTCATATGCGTCAACATTGTGCCCGAATCGCTGGCCGTTGGCGGCGCCGTGGCGGGCCTGTTTCTGCTGCTCGGCATTGCGTTTCCGGTCATGATCGAACGCGGTTTTCATGGTGCGCTCCACGAAGCCCATGTCCTGGTTCTGATCGTCGCCGCACTGGGCCTGATTATTCATGCCGTCGTTGACGGCATCGCCCTGTTGCCAGCGGAAGGCGGCGACCTCGCACATGCTGTCATTTTGCATCGCCTGCCGGTGGGCATGGCGATCTGGTGGTCATTACGGCCGAACCTCGGATTGCCGGTCGCTATCGGCGCGTTCGCGACGATCATCGTCGCCTCCACCCTCGCCTATACGTTCGGGGCGCCGATAGTGGAACTCGGGGAAGCACGCGGCATCGCCTACGTGCAGGCGTTTGTTTCAGGATCGCTGATACACATCGTCGCGTTCGGTGTCACACACGATCACCATATCGAGCCCGTCGCACAGGCTCAGCACTGGGGCTATCGCGTCGGCATCCTGCTGGGCTTATTCCTGGTATTCACAGCACCGCAGCTGCACGGCTGACACGCCGGCCGCGTCAGGAAGCTTCCTGCTCTGTCAGAAATCGGCTGCGGTACAGCACGAGCGGGTCCGATGCCCTGTCTTCGAAGCGGTGCACACGCCCGACGATGATCTTGTGATCGCCGCCCTCATAGACATACTCGGTACTGCATTCGAAACAGGCAGCGAAGTCGCCGAGAATCGGTACGCCGTGCAGGCCCGCGTCACAATCCAGCCCATCGAACTTGTCGCCCGCACTTTGCGCGAAGCGACTTGAAAGCTCCTGTTGCTGCCGTGACAGCACGTGCACCGCAAAATGCTCGGCGATCGTGAATACGCCATAGCTCATCGAATCCTCTGCAATGCTCCACAGCACGAGCGGCGGATCGAGCGAGACCGAACTAAAACTGTTGATCGTGATGCCGACTTTGGCGCCGGTGGCATCGAGCGTTGTCACGACCGCAACCCCGGTGGCGAAACTGCTGAGCGCGCGGCGAAATCCGGTCGAATCCACGGCGGCATACTCGGCGAGCTCTTTTTCGGCGCGGCTAGGCTGCGGTTTCTGCGTCATAATCCGACGTTCTTCTGCTATCGACAAAGCGGAAGAATACAGCAATCGAGCCGCCCGCAATCAAATCCCATACGCCCCACACGGCAGCAATGGCCGCTGCGCCTCCCAGGCCCTTCAGCTGGCCGATCAATATGACCAGTGCCAGTCCGGCGTTTTGAATGCCCAGCTCAAACACCAGCGCCCGGCGAGTTGCCGTGCGCCGCGAGAGCACGCGGCCCGCCGCCGCGCCGGTGATGAAAGCGACCGCATTGTGAATGACCACGACGCCGCCCAGCATCGGCAGGGCCGAAACAAGCACCGGGAAGAAATAGGCGATGCCGTAAATAATGACGCCTAGCAAGGTGCCGGCACCGAGGAGCGTCGCGCGCTTGCGTATCCGCTTGGCGACATCGGGCGCCTTGGCGGCCACGATCATGCCACAAGCCAGCGGCACGCCAAGCAACAGCGTCGTCTGCGCGAGGAACACGTAAGGACTGACGTCCAGCGACTTGAGCAGGGTCGCGGTCGGACCATAGGATTGCGACCAGAACAATATGGATGCCGGCGTGAAAATTGCTGCCAGCATGCTCGAGGTCGCGGTCAATGCGACGGAAACCGCGAGACTTCCGCGCGACAGGTAGGTCAGCAGATTGGAAACCGCGCCGCCAGGACAGCACGCAACCACAATCATGCCAAGCGCAATCGACGGTGCCGGCTGCATTATGAGTATCAGGAAGTACGTGACCAGCGGCAGCAACAGGACCTGGGACACGAGGCCGCCAAAAAACAGCAGCGGCCGTTCAAGAAGGAAACGAAAATCGTCGACGCGCAGCCCCAGCGCGACACTGAACATCACGAGCATCAGCGCAACGGAGACGCCGATCTGACCGATCGGGTCCAGCACAATGCGCAAACTGTCGAGCTCCGCCATGTCCATTTGTCGATACAACCCTTATTGGAATTGCTGTTCTGATAAACAACAGTACACTGCATGGCTGGCTTCACGGTAGGAGAACCCCTCATGAACCGACCTTTTGTCGCCCTCGCCATCGCTTTTTTGGTGAGCGCCTGCGGTCAAAGTGCGGATGACGCCGAGCTGGCCCCATACGCCAGCCGTTACCAACCACTAGCGTCCGAAACCACGCTGATAACCGGCGCCACAATTCTGACCGGGGCCGGCGAGCGCCTCGAAAATACCGATATCCTGTTGGCGGACGGCAAGATCGTCGACATCGATGAAGATATCGACGATGACGATGCGGTTGTCATCGATGCCGCGGGCAAGTGGGTGACTCCGGGCATCATCGACGTGCACTCGCACCTTGGCGTGTACGCCTCGCCCGGCACCGCATCGCATTCTGACGGTAATGAATCCACCGCACCTGTAACCGCTGAGGTCTGGGCGGAGCACAGCGTGTGGCCGCAGGATCCGGGCTTCACGACAGCACTTGCGGGCGGTGTCACTTCGCTGCAAATCCTGCCCGGCTCGGCCAACCTTGTTGGCGGTCGCAGCGTTACAGTCAAGAACGTGCCGGGCCGCAACGTCATGGACATGAAATTTCCTGGCGCGCCCTACGGCCTCAAGATGGCCTGCGGAGAAAACCCCAAACGTGTTTACGGCGGTAAAGGTAAGCCACCAGCCACGCGCATGGGCAACGTGGCCGGTTATCGCAGCGCATGGATCGAAGCCGCCGAGTATCGCGACAAGCTGGCTGCCGCTGAAAAAGACGGCGACGAAGCGCCGACACGCGATCTCAAACTCGAAACGCTGGCTGGCGTGTTGAACGGGGAAATTCTCGTTCACAATCACTGCTACCGCGCCGACGAAATGTCGGTAATGCTCGATATCGCCAAAGAGTTCGGTTACAAAATCACAGCGTTCCATCACGCGGTCGAGTCGTACAAGATCGCTGATCTGCTCGCTGAAGCAGATACCTGCTCCGCCATGTGGGCCGACTGGTGGGGATTCAAGATGGAGGCGTATGACGGTATTCGCGAAAATGCCGCCATCGTCGATCTCGCCGGTGCCTGCGCGATCATTCACTCCGATGACAAGTTCGGCATTCAGATGTTAAATCAGGAAACGGCCAAGGTCATGGGCGCCGCAGCCAGGGCGGGCGTCGATGTGCCACCCGAGCGCGCTATTCAGTGGATCACAAAGAACGCGGCCAAATCACTGGGCATTGACGACGTCACGGGGACGCTGGAGGTCGGCAAGATGGCCGACATCGTGATCTGGGACGGCAATCCCTTTAGTGTTTACACGCGCGTTGATCGCGTCTTTATCGATGGCGCACTCGCCTACGAAAAAGGCAACGAAGCTGTCAACCCGGTCACTGACTTTACGCTGGGCACCGCAGTTTCGGCTGGAGGTGCACAATGAAAAATTTCATTTTCGCCGTGTTGTTCCTGACCGTCTCCCTGCACGCAGCCGCGCAAACGGTTGCGATTACGGGTGGCAAAGTGCACACGGTCGGACCGCAGGGCACGCTCGAGAATGCCACCATTATTATTGTCGATGGCAAATTCGCTGCCATTGGCAAGGGCCTGGACATTCCCCGGGGCGCCAAGACCATCGATGCCCGCGGCAAGATCGTGACGCCCGGTTTGTTCTCGCCGCTCAGTACGCTCGGACTGGAAGAGGTCGGCATGTCCGCCGGCCCGGTCGACAGCGAGCAGCGCGGCAGGGACTTCACCGCGGGCTTCGACGTTGCGGATGCTTACAACCGGCGCTCGACGGTGATCGCCGTCACTCGCATCGAAGGCGTGACACGCGCCGCTATTGCGCCAACACCGGCTTACGCGAGAGCCGGTAGCACTCGCGGTCACGTTTTGTCCGGCCTGGCGGCGATCGTCAATCTTGGCGACGACAATGTGCTCGATCGCCGCGGCGCGGCACTGGTGGTTACTCTCGGGCAAAGCGGTAGTGCATTCGCCGGCGGCACCCGCACCGGTGCCTGGCTCACCTTACGCAATGCGCTTGATGAGGCCATCGATTTCCGCGATCACAAGGTTGATTTCGAGCGCGGCATGCGCCGCGAGTATCAGCACAGCCTGGCCGATCTTGAGGCGTTACAAAGCGTCATCGCCGGCGCGACGCCGATGCTCGTCAGCATCGATCGCGCCAGTGACATTGAAGCCCTGATCAAGCTGTGCCGGCAATACGGTCTGAAAGCCATCATTGTTGGCGGCACCGAGGCGTGGATGGTGGCCAACGAGCTCGCCGCGACCGGCATCGCCGTAATCCTCACCACGTCCGCCAACCTGCCGACCAGTTTCGACAGCATCAATGCACGACGTGGCGCCGCCAACATCCTCGTCGCCGCGGGTGTCGAGGTCACTTTCGCCGAGCCACGCGACCAGGCGCACAATGCCCGCAACATCACGCAGTCCGCCGGTAACGCGGTTGGCGACGGGCTGGCATGGGATGCTGCGCTGCGCGCGATTACGCTGGCTCCTGCGAAAATTTATGGCGTCAGTGACTCGATCGGCAGCATCGAGGTGGGCAAGTCTGCTGATATCGTGATCTGGCCTGCCGATCCGTTCGAGCTGATGTCTTACCCGGAACAGGTAATCATTAACGGCAAATCTGTACCGATGATCAGTCGACAGACACTGCTGCGAGATCGCTATCTGCAGCTCGACTCGGACAAGCCGCCGGCATACCGCGACTAGTTTATCGAGACTGGATAGAGGCCCGTGCCGGGTTAAATATTCAGCGCGGGCCGCGATAAAGAGAATCGGCCGTTGTTCAACCAGACAACTTCGTGCGCGGCCTGCAGCATCTGATCGCTATGTGTAACGGCAATGCGGGTCGCGTCGAGCGTGAGCAACTGGTCGATGACGCGCTTTTCAGTGTCCCAGTCAAGCCCGCTGGTGGCTTCATCGAGAAGTAACAATCGCGGCTGTCGATACAGCGCGCGTGCCAGCAGAATGCGTTGTGCCTGGCCTTTTGACAATGACGATCCGAGGTCACCAATTCGGGTCTGGTAACCCATGGGCATGGCTTCGATGTCAGCCGCAACGCATGCGTCCCGTGCCGCCCGCCGTATGGCCGCCGCGTCCCTGTCCGTGTCGAACAGCGCAATGTTGTCAGCGATGGAACCCTTCATCAGGCAGTCGTCTTCAAAAACGGTCGCCGTGTATTGACGAACGCTGGCCCTGTGCAAGTCGCGCAGCGGAACGCCGCCGACGCAGAGCTCGCCGCTACTCGGTTTTTCGACCCCGGCAATCAGTCGCAGCAGCGTGCTCTTGCCGCACCCCGAGC
>JBATID010000224.1:0-6942 GCA_049667545.1 Woeseiaceae bacterium | reverse complement strand
ATCTGAGACACTAGGGGTCCTATCGGACAGCAACCACCAACATGCCCGTAGCCGCTCAACCGACGCCTGCCCGCCCGCTGGACAATTACGAACTCGCCGACCGCTATCGCCGCAAGACCGGGCGCGTTTTGCTTACCGGCACCCAGGCCCTCGTGCGCATTGCATTGACGCAACGCGCGCTGGACCAGGCCGCGGGGCTCAACACCGCCGGTTTTGTCAGCGGCTATCGCGGCTCGCCCTTAGGCATGGTGGATCAGGAACTGTGGCGGGCGAAATCGTTGCTCGTCGAGAACAACATCGACTTCCTGCCGGCTGTAAACGAGGATCTCGCGGCCACAGCGATACTCGGCACCCAGCAGGTTGAGACAGACGCCGGACGCGAGGTGGATGGCGTCTTTGGTATCTGGTACGGCAAAGGCCCCGGCGTGGATCGTGCCGGCGATGCGCTGAAACATGGCAACGCTTACGGCAGCTCACCGCACGGTGGCGTTCTCGTGATCGCCGGCGACGATCACGGCTGCATCTCGTCATCGATGCCGCATCAGTCCGACGTCGCCTTCCTGACGTTCATGATGCCGCACCTGAATCCGGCCAGTGTCGCCGAGTACCTCGATTACGGCCTGTACGGCATAGCGTTGTCGCGATTCTCCGGGATGTGGGTTGGCTTCAAGGCCATTTCCGAAACGGTCGAGTCAGCGATGACGTTCGATTTGCCGGCACCTCCGCAGTTTGCAATCCCTGACGATTTCGTGCCGCCGCCCGCGGGCCTGCACTACCGCTGGCCGGATTTTCCGGGACCGCAGATCGAGGAACGGCTGGAAGCAAAAAAAGCGGCGACGCTCGCGTTCGCGGCGACCAACCCGATCGACCGCAAGATCTTCGATATCACTGACGCGCGTTTCGGCATTGTCACAACGGGAAAAGCACACCTCGACCTGATGGAGGCCTTACGTCTGCTGGGTATCGACGCTGCGGAAGCACGCCGCCTCGGCATTGACGTGTACAAGGTCGGCATGGTCTGGCCGCTGGAGCCACACGGCGCTCTTGATTTTGTGCAGCGCAAACGCGAAGTGCTGGTGATCGAAGAGAAGCGCGGCATCATCGAAAGCCAGTTCAAGGAGTATTTCTACGACTACCCGGGCCGCAAGCCCGAACGCATGGTCGGCAAAGCGGACGAGAACGGCGCGCGACTCGTGCCGTGGGTTGGCGAGCTGTCACCGTTGCAACTTGCACCCATCGTCGCGGGCAGACTGGATCGCCTGTTTGGCGGGCACCGGTTTACCGAGCGCGCTGAACGACTCGCGACGCAGCGCGGCGCCGCTATCGAAATAGGCGGTGCGAAGCGCATGCCTTACTTTTGTTCCGGCTGTCCGCACAGCACGTCAACGCGGGTGCCGGACGGCTCACGAGCACTCGCCGGCATAGGCTGTCACTTCATGGCGAGCTGGATGGAGCGCGATACCGACGGCCTGATCCAGATGGGTGGCGAGGGCGTCAACTGGATACCGCGATCGCGCTACAGCGGTGGCCAGCATGTTTTCCAGAACCTCGGTGACGGCACCTTTTACCATTCGGGTTCGCTGGCAATTCGCCAGGCGGTCGCCGCCGGCACCAACATCACTTACAAGATTCTCTACAATGATGCCGTCGCCATGACCGGCGGCCAGCCGGTTGATGGCCCGATCTCGGAACAGAGCATCGCCCAGTCAGTGCGTGCCGAAGGGGTTGAGCGCATCGCCCTCGTCACTGACGAGCCCGACTTGTTCAACGCACAGGATTTTCCGGTCGGCGTGACGATCTCGCATCGACGCGACATGGACAAGGTGCAACGTGAGCTGCGCGACATCCCCGGCGTGACGGTATTAATCTATGCGCAGGCCTGCGCGACGGAGAAACGGCGGCGGCGCAAGCGCGGCACGCTGGCTGATCCAGGGAAATTCGTCGTTATCAATGAGCTTGTTTGCGAGGGCTGCGGCGACTGCTCGATCGAATCGAACTGCCTGTCCGTCGTACCGAAAGAAACGCCGTTCGGCCGCAAGCGACAAATCGACCAGAACAGCTGCAACAAGGACTACTCCTGCCTGAACGGGTTCTGCCCGAGCTTCGTGACGGTCGAGGGCGACGTCGCACGTACCGCATCCGGGCGCGATCACGAGGCGGCGTTCAAGACGTTTGAGAAAGCACTGGTCGATCCGCAGATTCCGCGTATCGATGCCTGTTATGACCTGCTCGTTACCGGCGTCGGTGGCACCGGCGTCATCACCGTTGGCGCGCTGGTCACGATGGCAGCCCACCTGGAAGGCAAAGGCGCCTCGGAACTCGACTTCATGGGTTTCGCGCAGAAATTCGGCCCGGTCCTGAGCTACCTGCGGCTCGCCGATGATCCGGCGCAAATCAACCAGGTGCGTATTGAGCCCGCCCAGGCGGACGCGCTGATCGGCTGCGATATCGTCGTGAGCTCATCGCCCAAAGCGTCGGTGACGTACCAGAAAAATCACACGAGGGCGGTCGTCAACACCGCGGAAATGCTAACCGGTGATTTCATCCGGCATCGCGACGCCAGCCTGCGACGCGACGATCGGGTTGCCGCTATCGCCGATGCGCTCGGCGAGGACAATCTCGCCACTCTCAACGCCAACCTGCTTGCCGAGCAGCTGATGGGCGACACCCTCTATGCCAACGTGCTGTTACTCGGCGCTGCCTGGCAACACGGCCTGGTGCCGGTCTCGCTCGAAGCGCTGTTGCGCGCGATCGAGCTGAACGGCGTAAAGATAGAAGAGAACAAGCGCGCGTTCACCTGGGGACGTATCGCCGCATCCGCCGCCGAGCCGCTGCACCAGCTGGTCAATGACGGGTCGCAGCCGGAATGCGAAGCGCTCGATGCGGTCATTGAGCGACGCCGCGAATTCCTGGTTGACTACCAGGGTGAGAAGCTCGCACAGCGTTACTTGACGCTCCTGGACCGGCTGCGTGCGGCGGCAGCACGCGTCTCGAATGATGACGCGCTGAGCGTTGCGGCGGCGAAGAGCTATTTCAAACTCTTGAGCTACAAGGACGAATACGAGGTGGCGCGCCTGCATACGCAAACAACATTCCTGGATTCGCTCAGAGCGAATTTCGGCGCACACGCGAAACCGCGCTTTCACATGGCACCGCCAATCCTGAGCAGCGGTGTCGATGCACGCGGGCGCCCGCGCAAACGGGAGTTTGGACCCTGGATACTGCCCGCGCTGCGCCTGCTCGCCGCACTGCGCAAACTGCGTGGCACGCCGCTCGACGTGTTCGGTTACACCGCGGAGCGGCGCATGGAGCGCGGGCTGATTGCCGAGTTTGAAGCGACCATCGACACTGTGATCGCCAAGCTGCGTAGCGACAACATTGGCGTTGCAACGACCGTGTTGAACCACTACCTGGACATCCGCGGCTATGGCCCCGTCAAAGAGAAATCCGCCGCCGAAGTCCGCGCACGAGTCGCAGAGGACCTGCACGCGCTCGCGGCAAGACCGCAACGATCCGCCGCTTAGGTCGCTAAAAACCGAGCGCGGGTCCGACGTGCATTGACAGCACCAGGAACACGGCCGCCAGTGCGAAAATTTTCAAGAGCAGCGGGCCTACGAATCTGAACCATGCCGAATACGGCACTCTGCCGAGCGCCAGAGCACCCATGACCAGCGCGCTGGTCGGCACAATCATGTTCGTGAAACCATCACCGAACTGGTAGGCGAGTACCGCCGTCTGCTGCGGCACATCCGTCAGCGTCGCCAATGGCGACATGATCGGCATGGTCACGAATGCCTGGCCGCTGCCGGAGGGGATGAAGAAATTGCAGATTGTCTGCACAATCAGCATCCCGATCGCCGCGGCTTCCGCCGGCAGGTCTACGAGGACGCCTGCAATAGCATGCACGATCGAATCAATGATCTGACCGTCGGTCATCACCACTTCTATCGTTCGCGCAAATCCAACCAGTAGCGCGGCTGGCGTCATCGCCGCGGCACCGTCGATGAAAGTTCGGCTGGTCTCGCCGGCCGGGATCCGCGCCACGATGGCAGCCAGCAGCCCGATGCCGAGAAAAATGGCGTTAAGTTCCGGAACATACCAGTGATACTCGGAGACACCATAGACAAAGGCTGCGATGCCGAAGACAAAAATCGCCAGAACGAGAATGCGCTCCCCGGTCATCTTGATGTCAGCGGGAGCCTGAAACCCGTCCGAATAGTCGATGTGTGACACGAGGCTGGCCGACGGGTCCTTCTGCACTCGCATTGCGTAACGGTAGATATGGTGAAAAGCGATAATGAGAAAAGCGAACATCATGACGAGGCGGAGTCCCCAGCCCGACGTCAACGGCACATTCGCGATGTTCTGCGCAATCAGGACACCGAACGGATTGATGCCGGCGCAAGCCCAACCGATGCCATAAGGCACCCAGACCATAGCCATCGCCACAACGGCATCCATGCGCATGGCGAGGCTCATCGTCACGATGATCGGTACCAGTGGAACATACTCCTCGCCCATGCCGATCGTGAACGAGCCGATGCTGAACAGCAGCAGACAGCCGCCGATCAGCAGCCAGGGTGTTTGCCCAAGACGCTCGACAGCACCATGCAGCGCCGCATCAATCGCGCCGGTCTTGCGTAATACCGCAATGACGCCTCCAACGAGAAAAATGAGGAAGATGATGCCTTGAGCGGATTCGAGACCGTCTGTAATCGCCATCAGGAAATGCCACGGCGGCAAAGACACGGCCGCCGCGTCGTTCAGGGCCTGGTACGTGCCGTCCACCACCATCGTTCGGCCGGGGTCATCCGGCAGCGGCACGCGCTCGAAACTCCCGTGCGGCACAACATAGGACAATAGTTGCGCAACAACGATGAACGAAAAAATCAGTACGAGTGAGTCTATGGACCAGTTGCGCTTGGACATGCCGCATGAGCCTGCTGTGAGACGATGAGACCCGCAGACTAACCAAGGCCGGGCGGTCGCGCAAAAAAAGGGCCGGCAACCAGCTGCGCCTGATGCACAACTCGCTGCCGACCCCTTCGGGTCTTACTTTCTATCAGGCTTCGGTCTGATCGACGATGCTTGCGCCTGGTGCGCAGTTGGCAACGCTCTTCATGCCGTTGTTGCAGCCGGACTCCGACGCATAGCTCTGGCTCGTGCCCACCGTCTGACCGTTGGTCGACGTCAGGTTGAACCGGAACTTGCCGGATGCGGTCGTCTTTTTCGCGAAACGCTCCGGACTCTGCGAGTTCTTCTTGACGGATTCGATCCCGTTCATGCAGCTCGCCTTGGTTTCATAGCCTTCGCTGCTGAGAATATTCTGGCCGTTGGCCGCTTTCAGCCGAAAACGATGTTCACCCGCCTTGTCTTTATAAACTTCAAACTTTCCTGGCATTGCTATTTCCTCCACACAATTCTGACTTAAATATTGAGCAATTGATAAATTTACTTGACGATGAAGGTCACTTTCATCGTGACGCGGTATGACGTGACATTGCCATCCTTGACGACGACTTTCTGCTCTTTGACCCATGCCCCTTCGATATTCTTAACCGTTTCACTCATCTTGCTGATGCCCTTGCGGATAGCCTCCTCAAAGCTTTTGGATGATGATGCGGATATTTCAGAAGTCTTGGCTACACTCATTACTGCTCTCCTTATTAGTTGTTGCATGACGTTATATCACTGTTCGATCCGTATCTCATCGCCAAATGCCCGGGCTGCCCCCAATTCCGGCGCCCACAAGGCCGGCCCGCTGCGGCGAAAAAGCGTCCGCAGCCGGCCCGTCAATTTCGCACCGATTTGCTTCCAGGTAGCGCATATCCGCTTTCCAGATGATAGAATCGCGGCCAACCGCTGATAACTGCTTTGAATTATATTCGATACAGGCGGCGGATCGGGCTCGAAACGGATGCTGGCAGGACCAGGCCCGTGCGGGCCTTTGGTGTGCGGGGGCAACTGTTTTGGCGCGTTCGTGCTCGTCTGTTTTGCGAAGATTTGCTTGAATTCTTGCCCGTTGCGGTATGCAGCGGTGTGAGGAATTAAAACTATGGAGTTAAATTTATGAAGACTTTCATCTGCGTAGTCGCAGCGACCTTTATTACTTTTGCGGGTACCCAGAGCGTATTTGCGGATGCCGAAGCAGGACAAGGCTATTTTTCCGTGATGGGTTCCTACCTCGACGACGACAGGGACCGCAACGTAGACGATGGTGTCAATACCGGCCAGTTTGGTATGGGCTACGCCATCAATGACGTCCTCAACGTCGAGGGCCTCATTTCAGCGACGGCCGCGAAAGGAAGCTTGGGTAACCCCGACCAGGAACATCTGGGTATCGGCATTGATTTGCAACGGGTTTTCCGGCGCGCAGAGCGCTTCAGCCCGTACCTGCACGTCGGCGTGGGCTACCTGCAAATAGATCCCGCAGGCGCGGTACCGAAAAATGACGGTGCGATGTATTCGGCGGGCGCAGGCTTCCTGGTGGATATGTTTGATTCGAATGTGTCGCTGCGCGGCGAATATCGCCGCCGGATGGAGACCGCTTCCAGCCAGAACCTGAATGACGACATCTTTAGCCTTGGCCTGCAGATTCCGTTTGGGGCCGGCACGCCGGCGTTTGTCGATTCTGACGGTGACGGTGTGGAAGACGGAATGGATCGTTGTCCGAACACGCCGGCCGGTGCGCGCGTCGATGGCTATGGCTGCGAAACCGACAGTGATGGCGATGGCGTCAAGGATTCAGAAGACAAGTGCCCGAATACACCTCGCGGTGTCGCGGTTAACGCCGACGGCTGCCCAATGGACAGTGATGGCGATGGCGTGGCAGACGACATGGACAAGTGCCCGAACACTGTGGCCGGCGCCAAGGTCGGTGCAGACGGCTGCGAGCTTGACGGCGACAAAGACGGCGTAGTTGATCGTCTTGACGAATGCCCG
>JBATID010000223.1:0-6326 GCA_049667545.1 Woeseiaceae bacterium | reverse complement strand
CATCATGCGGCTGTCGACGGCAAAGCCATCATGGATTTTTTCGGCGCAATGGCTGACATTGACAACAAGGGTACACCGGCGGTTCCCCTCCATATGGCGCCGCTGCACCGCAGCCCGCGACCCGGTTTGCTCGACATGGCCGTGCGCGCCGCCTGGCACACAGTCAGATCGCCCATCGGGATGACCGACGCCGTGATGCGGGCTCTGCCCAGCGTGTATCACCTGGCGCACAAAGCACTAACCGCTCAGAAAGAAGACAAACATGAGGTTCCCGAGACGCGATTCAACCACGCGGTCTCGCCGCAAAAAATGTTCGGCGCCAGAGCCTTTCCACTAGCGGATCTAAAGGCAATACGCGAAGGCGTGCCGGGCTGCACCATTAACGATGTCGTCCTGACAATTTGTGGCGGCGCTTTGCGGCGTTACCTCGAGCATCACGGTGAGTTGCCGGACGACTCCCTGGTTGCCTGGGTACCAATTAATGCACGCAAGGGGACCGGAGACGAGCAAGAGCTGCCAGGGAATAATGTAACCTCGATGACGGCACCCATATTCACCGACATCGAAGACGACCTGGAACGGCTGAACCACGTCTACAATGCCACGCAACAAAGCAAGGAAGCCAAGGCCGGCGTCTCGGCGCGACTGATGACGGACCTTAGCAAACACGTGCCTGCCGCGACCCAGGTCCTGGCAAGTCGGCTGGTCCTGCGCGCCGGCATGAGTATGACATCGCGCGTCTGTAATCTGTTTATTTCCAACGTGCCCGGCCCGCAGTTGCCGCTCTACATGAACGGTGCAAAACAGGTTGGCGCATTTGGGCTGGCACCGCTGGTAAACGGCATGGGCCTTTTCATCGCGACTCCCAGTTACAACGGTGCGATGAGCTTCAACGTGACATCGACCCGCGCGATCATGCCGGACATCGAGTTCTTCGTTGACTGCCTGGAAGAAACGCTGAACGCGCTAAAGGCGGCCGTTAAGCCGGCCAGAAAGGCGCGCGCGCGCAAGAAACTCCGCGCCGTCAAATCCTAGCGACAGGGTTTTTTCGCAGATGCTCGAGGTGCGCCGCCGCTGACTCAGCCGGCCTCTCCAGCATCGGCACGTGCCCGGTATCCTCAAAAATGACACAGTGGCTGTCGGCTATCCCGGCCTGCAGTACGTCGCAACAGCTAACGTCAATCAGGCGATCGTGACGGCCCCAGATAATCAGCGTCGGAGCGGTTACGCGATCCAGCTGATCATTGAGCGGTTGACCGAGTATTTCATCGCGCAGCCCCCAGAAGATTGGGTCCCAGAAAGGCTGGTTTGCTATCGCGACCATCCTCAATGCCTGCCGGATTACGCCGGGCAACGGAATGCGCCGGTACATGACGAAATCAAGCAGCTTGTCGAACTCTGCAGCCGACGACACGGTAAGCGGGTTTTCGCCACGCTCCGCCGCGAGCTCCAGCTCACTCTTCCGCTCGCCCACCACGCCCGCATTGTTCAGAAGTGCAAGTGACTCGACCTTATCCGGATAGGTCAGCGCGAATTTCAGCGCAATAAAGCCACCCATGGAATTACCGCCAATATGGAGACTCGCGATACCCAATGCATCAACAAACCGCCGTACGTTTTCAACCTGGGCGGCCATACCGTAATCTGCGCCTGGGTCCTTTCCATTGTCGCCGAAGCCTGGCAGGTCCGGAATAATGACGCGATACTCGCGACGAAGTTTAAGCGCGTACAGCAGCCAGTTGTCTTTGTTGCCGGCAAACCCGTGCAACAGTAACAACACCTCGCCGGACGCGGGACCGCCTTCAAGATAAGGCCAGAGATTGCCGTCCACATCGATGCTCCTGGTGCGCAGACCCAGCACTCGCCGGGCGATCAGTAGCAGACGGTTAGCAAACTGCTGCGGGTAGGCGATGCGTAGAACCAGCAGGGCCGCAATCAGCACGACCAAAAGTAGCAGGACTGTCTTCATCGTTTCAGCCAGCGCGTCGGGACGCCACCCTCTTGGCTTTTGGCGTGCGACGATCGAGACCTTCCAGAATATCGTCCAGCTTGCGGCTGATCTTCGTCTGTATGCGAATCATCTCGATCTTTGGCCAGGTCGCGCGCTCACCCATCGCAATCAGGTCCAGGATCTCCTCGATGGAGCGATGCGCCAGCAGTTTGAGTGGGTTAAACAACCGGGAATCCGGCAAAATGTTGATGTCGCCGACGTAGTCCTGGTTGATGATGCCGAGTCCGACATTGGCCAGGCGATTGATCGTCGGATTCCATGACAACGGCTTTTCAAAGATTGTGGCGCTCGCATTCAGCCATTCACGCGCGGTGCGGCCACTGGCGTTCTTGACCGTCGCCAGCAGACTCTTCTCGCGGCGCGAGTCGGTAACGAATGGAAAAACGTGCGGATTCACCTGGCTGACGATGAAGTGATTGACGCCGTATATGCGCGACAGCCTTTTCGCCGGCAAGTCGTCGCTCAGCGAGCCATCAACCCACTTGCGCGACGTCATGTAGGGCTGCCGCTCGCCTTGATCGTTCTTGGCGGCCAGCGCTACCGGCGGGAAGAAACCGGGTACGGCGGCCGAGGCCAGGATCGCCTCTCGAACATAGACATTCGGCGTTGTGATGGAATTCAACAGGCGTGAAGTCTGATGCTTTTCGGCCGCTGCGATCGATACGTTCAGATGTCTTCCCGTGCTTTCGTACGCTTCCTGAAACGTCAGGTCAGGAATCAGCCGCACCAGCACTTCGCGCACATCGTCCTGCGACGCGACCTCTGGCCTGAAGACTTCAAGATGCCTCAACAAGCCCTGGTCGCGCTCAATTTCGTGTACCAGGTTTTCGGGCTCGAAGATGTTCTCAAGCGTCGCGTTGCTTTGCGTGCTGACCAGGCCACCAACGATGGCCCCGCCACTACTACCGGAAAGGATGTCCGGCAGGACGCCCTCCAGCCACATCGCTTTCGTGACGCCAATATGAAAAAACAGTAATGAGCCCGCGCCACTCATCATGAAAGCCGAGCAGCCGTAGCAATGCCGTGCGCGGCGAAAGAAGTCGAGGCGTTCGTCCAGTGGAATATCGTCCGCTGCGTCACTCGCGAGCATCTCGAGAGCGCTAACAACTTCGTCAACGTAGCTGACAATCAGCTGCTTGGTACCGAACTTGGACTTTCCATACAGCGCACGCCGGCCCATGCCATCGATATTGCCGTGAATCCCTTCGTTCAGGGCAAACAGCACGCCGGCATTATTCCCGGCCGCCCGCAGCCTGCGCAGCCGTCTCAGGCGCCGACGAATCGACTTGTAATCAAAGTGCTTCGACTCGTCGCTCGACTTCCATCGGGCAACCCCGGACTGCTTGTCATGAGCGATGGCGGCGGCCCGCCATTCTTTGTAACTTTCGGCCGCTGCCATGTCCGCCTCGAGACGTTTTTTAGCTGATAAGATCATGGGCTCAACATCGCTAAGTTATTGTCAGCGTAACAGTTTCATCGGTTACCGAATAGAGCGCGATTCTCACTTTTCGCGGCCGGTCGCCGACCGTCCCATCATCCCAGACCTTCGGCGGGAGTCGTCCCCCGGTAATTCCGTATTGTCCAGAAGAACCGCCCTCATTTTGTTACGATAGCGGGCCCGCTTTAGAACCAGAATAAGGACAATAATGGCGGACCAGTCCAACAGAATCAGCCAGTTGAAGATTGACCGCAGCGCGCCTGCGGCGTCCGCGCGCAGCTGGTTGTGGCCGGGTTTGCTTGGGGCGGCCGTCTTCGTCGCCTTGCTGTCGTGGGCTTTCCTGCGCCCGGGCGCCGGTGCCGTTCGAGTGGAGACCGACATTGCCCGCAATCCGCCCAGCGCGGCGGTGGCAGACAGCGTGCTGGACGCATCCGGGTACGTGGTCGCGAGACGCCAGACCACCGTGTCGTCGAAAGTTACCGGCAAAGTGGTAGAGGTGTTCGTTGAGGAAGGCATGCGTGTGGAACAGGACCAGGTCGTTGCCGTCCTGGATGACACCTCGCAGCAGGTCCAACTGTCACTGGACAAGGCGCGCGCCGAGGCTTCACGGGCTGCTTTGCAGGAAATCGAAGCAAGACTGCGGAACGCGCGCCTGGAGCGCGACCGCTTGCGCGACCTGGCAAAACGCGGCCTGACCAGCACGGCCAGTGTCGATGCGGCGGACGCCGTTTACGATGAACTGGTCGCCCGTCTCAAGACCGGGCGAGAGAATGTGAAAGTCGCTGAACGCAATATTGCCGTGGCCGCAGACGCCTTGTCGAACATGACAATCAGGGCGCCGTTCGCCGGCATGGTTGTATCCAAAAACGCACAGCCTGGCGAAATGATCTCACCGGTGTCTGCTGGCGGTGGCTTCACGCGTACGGGTATCTGCACCATCATCGACACCGACTCGCTGGAAATCGAGGTGGATGTTAACGAGGCCTATATTCAGCGCGTGCAACCGGGTCAGCGCGTATCGGCGACGCTGGATGCCTATGCGGACTGGCACATTCCGGCAGAAGTCATCGCGATCATACCGACGGCCGACCGGCAGAAAGCCACTGTGAAGGTCCGCATCGCCCTTCTTGAACGCGACGAGCGTGTGCTGCGTGACATGGGTGTAAAGGTTGCATTCCTGGACGTCGACGCGCCGGCGACGCCGGTCAATGCATCACAGGACACGCGCGGTGTACTCATCGCAGGTGAAGCGCTGCGCTCCGATGGTGCGGGGGACTTTGTCTGGCGCATCAATGGCGATCGCGTGGAGCGGCGTGCGGTACAGGTTACCGGACAGCGGGACCGGACGAGAATTCTCGTGACCAGCGGGCTCTCGCCTGGCGATACCATCGTTCGTTCATCCGCAGCACCGCTGATGGCCGGGCAAGCGATAACAACGGATTAGGCAGGAGCAAACAACATGTCAGACATTTTGGCCCGACTCAAAAACGTCAGCCGTATCTACCAGAAAGGTAAGGAAACGGTTGAGGTACTGCACGAGCTCAACCTCGAGATTCCGAACGGTGATTTCATCGCCATCATGGGCCCGTCGGGATCCGGCAAGACAACATTGCTGAACCTGCTGGGCGGCCTCGACAAACCCACGGCAGGCACGGTCACCGTCGGCGACGCCGAGCTGTCGTCAATGTCGAACAGCCAGCTGTCACGGTGGCGTTCCAGTCACGTCGGCTTCATCTTCCAGTTCTACAACCTGCTGCCCGTCCTGACGGCGCACAGGAATGTCGAATTGCCCTTATTGCTGACCAGCTTCAACGCCAAAGAGCGCGCCAAGCGTGCGTCAATCGCACTGGATATCGTCGGACTTGGTGATCGTGCCAAACACTATCCGCGTGAGCTGTCCGGCGGCCAGGAACAGCGCGTGGCAATTGCCCGTGCAATCGTGTCCGACCCGTCGCTGTTACTGTGCGACGAACCGACGGGCGATCTCGACCGCGAGAACGCCGATGAAATTCTCAAACTGCTGCAGCTTCTGAATCGGGAGCACGGCAAGACCATCGTCATGGTGACGCATGATGCGCAGGCGGCCGAATACGCCAAGCGCACATTGCATTGCGACAAGGGTACGCTCGAGGCGAGAGTAGCGGCATGAAGTACTTCCGCCTTATCTGGAAAAATGTCTGGCGCAAGAAAATTCGCACGCTGCTGACGATACTGTCGGTCTTTGTCGCTTTCCTGCTGTTTTCATTACTGTCGGCGATTGGTTTTGCATTCAAAGGCGGTGAAGACGTTGCCGATGCCGAGCGGTTAATCGTCATTCACAAGGTCTCTCTGATCAACCCGATACCCATGAGTTACCAGAATCGCATCCTGGCGACCGAGGGCGTTGCCTCGGTGACGCACGCGAGCTGGTTTGGCGGGTACTACCAGGAGCCGAAGAACCAGTTCGGCCAGTTCCCGGTTGATCCACAGGCTTATTTCGACATGTATCCGGAATTCGATTTGCCCGCGGACCAGCTCGAGGCATTCAAACGTAATCGCACCGGCGCCGTCGTGGGTAAAGAACTCGCAACGCTCTTTGGCTGGAAGATTGGCGACCGAATTCCGATCCAGGCGACGATCTGGACCAAGGCCGACGGCGGCCGCACCTGGGAGTTCGATATCGAAGGCATTTTCTCTACCAGCGACCCGCGCGGCAGCACGGCGCTAATGCTCTTCCAGTACGACTATTTCGAAGAGTCCCGCGCGTTTGGCAAGGGCACCGTCGGCTGGTACATCCTGCGCGTCTCGCCCGGCGCGGACCCGGTACAGGTCGCCAAGGCAATCGACCTGCAGTTCGCGAACTCACCCAACGAAACCAAGACCAGTACCGAGGCGGCC
>JBATID010000222.1:0-3503 GCA_049667545.1 Woeseiaceae bacterium | reverse complement strand
TGAACATGTGCTACGTCATCGAGAACAACGGTGTCTATGGGCTCACGAAAGGCCAGTTCTCGGCATCCGCCGACATCGGCACCATGCCCAAGAAGGGTCTGCCAAACCAGCAGGAGCCCATCGATCCTGTCAGCACGGCACTCAGTCTCGGCGCAACCTACATTGCGCGGAGTTTTTCGGGCGACAAGGAGCAGCTCGTGCCTTTGTTGAAAGGCGCATTACTGCACTCCGGCTTCGCGCTGGTCGACATCATCAGTCCCTGCGTGACGTTTAATGATCACGAAGGCTCGACGAAGAGCTACGCGCACACGCGCGAGTTCTATAATCATGTTGTCAACGTTGATTACGTACACCCAACTGAGGAGATCAGGGCCTCTTACAAGGAAGGCGAAGTAATGCCGATCGAGCTGCGCGGTGGTGATACCTTGCTGCTGCGCAAAGTTGATGGCGGGTATGACCCGACGAGCCGCGCGTCAGCCTATAAATATCTTCGTGAGCGTTTCAATGCCGGCGAAATAACGACCGGCTTGCTCTATGTCAATGAAGACCGCAAAGAAATGCACGAACTGATGGGCAATGTTGAAACACCGTTGGCTCATTTGCCGTTCGAAGAGCTGGTCCCCGGCAGCGACGAGCTAAAGCGTCTCCAAAGCCGGTACCGTTAAAAAAAGCCTAAGGAACCGACAATGAAAAACAGTCGTCGAGAGTTCATCAAGGCGGGGCTGCTGTCAGGTGCCGCCGTTGCCACAGGACTACCGCAAGCGAGCGCCGCGGGCGAGATCAGCAACGCCCGGCGGCCGCTGGACATCCTGATCCTCGGCGGCACCGGGTTCATCGGCCCGCACATGGTCCGCGAAGCATTGCGGCGCGGCCACGCGGTGACCCTTTTCAACCGTGGCCGCTCCAACAGTAGCCTTTTCCCTGATCTGGAAACCATCAAGGGCGATCGCGATGGCGGTCTCGATGGGCTAAAAGGTCGGCGCTGGGACGCCGTCATTGACAACTCCGGTTATGTACCGCGACATGTGCACGATTCGGCGCGCTTGCTTGCAGGCAATGTCAATCGTTACCTGTATATCTCGACAGTGTCGGTCTATGAAGATTTTAGTATTCACAATCACGAGAACTCGACGCTGGCAACGATTGCGGATGAATCGATCGAGGACGTCACGGGCGAAACCTACGGTCCGCTGAAAGCGCTGTGCGAGAAACGTGCTGCAGCGGTGGTTGCTGCCGAAAAATTGACGATTCTGCGCCCAACCTACATCGCGGGTCCCGGCGACCATACGGACCGCTTTTCGTACTGGCCGATTCGCACCCGCAAAGGTGGCGAGATGATCTGGCCCGGCACGCCGGCGGATACTATCCAGGTCGTTGACGTTCGAGACCTTGCGGTTTTTACGATCGACTGCATCGAACGGGAAATTTCCGGCGCATTCAATACGGTGAATCCGGCAGGCAAATATACGATGGGAAAATTGCTGGAGGACTCGCAGGCCATTACTGCCACTTCGGTCGCGCCGTTTTGGATCAGTGAAGACTTTGCCTATGCACAGGGCCTGATCGGTGGCCGGGCGCTGCCGATCTGGCATCCGCAGACCGGCGAAAGTGCAGCCCCTGGCAGCTTCAGTGGCGAGCGCTCACGCGCGGCCGGCTTCATGAGCCGGCCCGAGCGTGAGACATTGCGTGACCTGATGGCCTGGTGGGATACGCTGCCAGCGGAGCGCACCGAGAAAATCCGGGCGGGCATCGAGGCAGTGCGCGAAGCGGAAGTGATCGCTGCCTGGAAAGACCGCAACGGCTAGCCCCAGATTCGTTTCCACCAGGGTTCCTTGTTCGATTCCGGGCGGTCGCCGCCGGCAAACGAAATCTTGTTGCGGATAGTCTCTATATCCCAGCCGGTGAGGTTTGCGAGTTGCTGGGCTTCGCGCTCCTGGCGTTCGCGCACGCCGGCATCGTAGGCCGACGTGTCGCAGCTGACTTTACCTTTCCACGGGTGCCGTATCACGTAGCGCCCCTGGTAGTTCTGGCGGTCGCCGGTTTCCTGGAACATCAGGTCCTCCGGGAAATGTTCGGCGTCGTAACGCACGTGCAGTCGTGTCACGAATACGTTTTGCGCAGGCTGTGGTGCGATGCGGCGCGGGTTGGTCTGGTCGCGCGCGTCCAGCCAGAACACGCCGAGCTGCCGAAGCTCCTGGCTGCTCAGCGGGTCGGCTGCACACGGGTCGCACCAGCCCATGTCCCAGGCGTATTCTAGGAACACGGCCCGCTCATTTTCTTTTTGTACCTGCTGCGCAAACATCGCGCGGTAAAACCCGGCAAACTCGTCCTGCACAAATTCCGGCACCTCGGCATTGCTGGGAAGTTTTACCGTTCGATAGTTGGTGGTCTCCACGCGACCCGTCCGCGTCAGTGCGTACACGTACAGCTCCTGCTTGCCGTTGGCATTCAATGTGCCGAGGCGAATGGGCAGCATGAACTTGTTGCTTTCATAAGCGACCTGCAGCGGACGCAGGAATTGAAACCCGAGTTTCGACTGTTCTTCGATATTTACCTTGGCGACGAAGAAGCGCATATCCTGTTTCAAATAGCTACCCACGATGCGTTCAGCGCCGGGAGGAATGCGGTAGTCGTTGTCGTCCAGCCAGCGAATGAGCCCGTCGCTTTGCGACGCGGACAGTATCAGTATGTCGTACTCACCGACCGTGTAGCTGGCCTCGATCGTGACGCCCCGGGCGCGCGCGGCTTTTTGTATCTCGTTACTGGCCATCGGCACGGCCGCGCCGTCCATTTCCATGCGCATTCGACGATCGTAAAGCGTGCAGGGATCAGCATCGTGGTACTCGACCAGTCGCGGCGCCGTGTAAGCATCGAGGTGCTGCACGATGGCCCGGTCGCCAACGTTGATCTGCTCACGTTCAATAAAAGTCGGCACCGGAACGACGACAGCAAAGTCCGAGACCTTGCCCTCGAAGTCGTTGGCCATGGTTATGACGGTACGATTGCCGTCGCGAACCATCACGACCTGGGAGGCGCGGTTGAACAGGCTGGTGTCCGCACGGGCGACATAGAATCCACAGAAAGCCTGTGCGGACGTTGTGATGACCACGGTCAGCGCGGCGGCAAGCAGGGTTATAAACAGTCTCATCGGTAAACTCCTGTTACTGGACGATGTGAGTGGGTTGTATGGTTACGGCCCGTCGATGGCGTCCACTGGTAACGCTGTCCGCGCAGCCGCGCGTCAATTAGCGGTACAAATGGTGCGCTAATAATCAGTGCGAAAATCGCTCCGTTCGGCACGTAGTAAATAAACTGGATGACGTAGGCGACGCCGGCTACCAGCGTGGCGAACAACACGCGGCCTAACGCCGAGTCTGGTGTGGTCTTCGGGTCCGAGATCATGAAAAACGCGAAGATCAGCAATGCGCCGTTTTGCAGCTGGTGTGCCGGAATTGTCAGCGGGTCGCCGAGCCAAACCGCGCGGGCAAACAGCATCGCGGCAA